>CAJWWA010000064.1 GCA_913048495.1 uncultured Halieaceae bacterium | reverse complement strand
GGGCAGGTTGGGTACGCCGGCGAGCCAGGCCTCGAGCTCACCCTGGGCTTCCCGGGCCGCTTCCGTGGCGCTGTCGAGGCGCTCACCGATGAGCGCAAGACGCTCGTTGACCTTCGCCTTGGCGTCGTCGACGGACATGCCCCCGCCCACGAGCTTGCCGATCTCCTTGCTGGCGGCCTTGCGCTCCGCGAGGAGTTCCTGGCTCTCGATATCCGCCGCCCGGCGGCGGCCGTCAAGGGCGCGGAAGGCCTCGGCGTCGAAGCGGAAACCGCGGCGGGCGAGTGCCTCGGCAACCGCCTCGGGGTCCTTTCTGAGTTCGCGAACGTCCAGCATGTTCTCTCTGTCCTGTGTTCAATCCGGTAGCTGCGGCTCAGGCAAGGGGGCGCAGCAGGTACATGGTGCCGGCGGCGGCGAGCACGCAGCCGATCACGCTGGCCAGCACGTAGGCGAGCGCGAGCGCCGGCTCACCCTGCTGCCACAGCTCCACCGTCTCGAGAGAAAAGGTCGAGAAGGTGGTGAAGGCGCCGAGGAATCCGACCATGAGCACGCTGCGCCAGTCCGGGTGGAGGCTGCCGCGCTCCAGCAGCACGAACACCGCGCCGATGCCCGCGGAGCCCGCGAGATTGACCAGGAAGGTCCCCACGGGCCAGGCGCCGGCCCAGAGGCTGTGCACGAGGCTCCCCAGCAGATAGCGGGCCACGGCACCGCCGGCGCCGCCGAGGGCCACGAAGAGCAGGTATTTCATGGCGCAGAATGCCCTTGCCGTCCTGCGCGGGGATTGTACGGCCTTTGGCAGCGCACCGACAGGCGTGACTAGTCGTCCTCGTAGCGTTTCCTGCTGCTGGCGGCATCGAGCGTCCGGAAACGCTCGAGCCGTTCGCCGATGCGCTGCTCCAGGCCGCGGTCCACCGGGTGGTAGAAGCGGGCCTTCTTCAGCGCGGCCGGGAAGTAGTTCTCGCCGGGCGCGTAGCCCCCCGGTTCATCGTGGGCGTAGCGGTAGTCCGCGCCGTGACCCTCGGCCCTCGCCAGCGCCGTGGGCGCGTTGCGCAGGTGGTTGGGTACTTCCTCGCTGCCCCCGCTCTCGACCGCCGCGGCGGCCGCCTTGAAGGCGCTGTAGACCGCGTTGCTCTTGGGCGCGACGGCGAGATAGACCACGGCCTGGGCGAGTGCCAGTTCGCCCTCGGGGCTGCCGAGGCGCTCCAGGACCTGCCAGGCGTCCAGCGCGAGCCCGAGGGCCCGCGGGTCCGCGTTGCCGATATCCTCGCTGGCCATGCGTACGACCCGCCGGGCCACGTAGAGCGGGTCGCAGCCGCCGTCGAGCATGCGACAGAGCCAGTACAGGGCCGCGTCCGGCGCACTGCCGCGCACGGCCTTGTGCAGCGCGCTGATCTGGTCGTAGAAGGCATCGCCGCCCTTGTCGAAGCGGCGCAGCGACTGCTGCAGTACCTCGTCGAGCAGTGCATCGTCGAGGGCCTGCGCCGGCCGGTCGCCGCCGGCGGCGAGGGCGCGCCCCTGGCGCCGGCCTTCCACCGCGCCTGTTTCGGCGCCCCGGGCCGCCGCCGGGCCATCGTCAACATCGGCGGCATCGCCAACGCCACGCTGCTGGAGGGGGAAACGCTCGTCGCCGGCTTCGATACCGGGCCCGGCAACACGCTGCTCGACGCCTGGAGCCGGCGCCACCTGGGAGCCGACTACGACGCCGGCGGCGCCTGGAGCGCCGAGGGCACGGTCATCCCGGCCCTCCTCGACGGCGCCCTGTCGGACGCCTTCTTCCAGCGCGCGGGCCCGCGCAGCACCGGGCGCGAGCACTTCAGCGATGCCTGGCTGGACAGCCTGCTCGCCGCGGTACCGGACGCCGACCCGCGCGACGTGCAGGCCACGCTGGCGGCGCTCACCGCGCAGGGGATCACCCGCGGACTGGAACGCGCGGGCTTCCGGGCTGACGAGGTCTATGTCTGCGGGGGCGGGGCGCACAACGATGACCTGATGCGCCGCCTGCACCGGGCCCTGGAGCCGGCGCGGCTGGCGACCACGCAGGCACTGGGGCTGGACCCGGACTGGGTTGAGGCGGCGGCCTTCGCCTGGCTGGCGCGGGAAACGTTGGCCGGCCGGCCCGGCAATGCGCCGGCGGTGACCGGGGCGGCGGGACCGCGGGTACTGGGGGGTATCTATCCGGGCAGCGCCGGCGGGCGCTGGGTGGTGTCGGGGTCAGGCGGCTAGCTAGCTGGCGCCCGCTAGATAGCGAAGGATGCGCCGCAGCCGCAGGTGGTCGTCGCGTTCGGGTTGTTGACGATGAAGCGGGAACCCTCGAGGCCCTCGGTGTAATCGACCTCGGAACCGGCGAGATAGGGAAAGCTCATCGGGTCCACGAGCACGGTCACCCCGTCCATCTCGATGGCGGTGTCGTCCTCGGCAGCCTCCTCGTCAAAGGTAAAACCGTACTGGAACCCGGAGCAGCCACCACCCGTGATGAACACGCGCAGCTTGAGGTCGGCATTCTCTTCTTCCGACACGAGTTCGCGCACCTTGCGCACCGCGTTGGGCGACAGGGTAAGGCTGTTCGGGTCAAAGGCTGTGGCGACGGTCATTGGCGGAAGGCGCCCTGGCGTTCAAACAAGTCCGTGGAGTATGCGAAGCCCTAGCAATTCAGTCAAGTATTGCGGCAGTCGCCCTTGCCCCGAGGACCGGCGCCGCCTCAGGGCAGCAGCCCCGGGTGGCCGAGCCCCTCGGCCTCCGGCAGGCCCAGCATGAGGTTCATGCACTGGATGGCCTGGCCGGAGGCGCCCTTGACGAGATTGTCCTCCGTCGCCATGACCACCGCGGTATCGCGCCCCTGGGGCACCGTCACCGCAATCTGGCAGCGGTTGGCCCCGCGCACCACGCGGGTCTGCGGGTGCTGCCCCGCCGGCAGCACGTCGACGAAGGGCTCGTCGGCGTAGTAGTCCTCGAACACCGGCTGCAGGTCCAGCCCCGGCGTGTGCAGGCGGGCAAAGCAGGTGGCGTGAATGCCGCGGATCATCGGCAGCAGGTGCGGCACGAAGGTCACCCCCACGGGCTCGCCGGCGAGGTCGCCGAGGGACTGCTCGATCTCGGGCTGGTGCCGGTGGCCGCTCGCGCCGTAGGCTTTGAAGTTGTCGCTCGCCTCGGTGAGGATGTTATCGAGCTTGGCCTGGCGGCCGGCGCCGCTGACCCCGGAAGCGGCGCTCGCGATGAGCTGCCCGGGGTCCACGAGCCGGTTCGCCAGCAGCGGCGCGAAGGCCAGCTGGATCGCCGTGGGATAGCAGCCCGGGCAGGCGACGAGGCGCGCGTCCACGATCACCGAGCGGTAGAACTCGGGCAGGCCGTACACGGCCTCGGCCAGCCGTTCCGGGCAGGCGTGGGTCTCGCCGTACCACGCGGACCAGGTGTCCGCATCGCGCAGGCGGAAGTCGGCGGAGAGGTCGATCACCCGGGCGCCGGCATCGAGCAGCGCCGGCACGCTGTGCATGGCCACGTTGTGCGGCGTGGCAAAGAAAACGACGTCGCAGGCGGCGAGCGCGGCGGTGTCGGGCTCCGTGAAGCAAAGGTCACAGGTACCGCGCAGGTTCGGGAACAGCTCGTCCGCCCGGCGGCCGGCCTCGCCCCGGGAGGTGATGAGCACGACCTCGGCCCCGGGGTGCGCCGCGAGCAGTCGCAGCAGTTCCACGCCCGCGTAGCCCGTGCCTCCGACGATGCCGACCCTGACCATGGTGCCTCCGTTGAAAGTGCTTGCAGGCCCGCCGCCGCGCGCGGCGGGCAAACTGCTATGATCGCATTTTTCACTGGCATCGGTCAGCGCCGTGCGCAATACCCTGGGCAGCTTCCGCCGCTCTCTCACCCGCTACGAGTCGACCCTCGCCTATGCGCTGCTGGGCGTCGTGGGCGGGCTGGCGTCGGGCGGCGTGGTGCTGGCCTTCGAGGCAGCCATCGTCGCCCTCGGCGGGCTCTGGGGCGTGCTGGACGGTGAAGCCTTCGAGACGCTGCCGCGCTGGCTGCTCTTCGCGCTGCCGGCGGGGGGCGGGCTGCTGCTAGGCATCGCCTTCAGCCTGCTGCCGAAAGAGCAGCGTGAGGTCGGCATCCTGCACGTCGTCAGCCGGCTGCACTACCACTACGGGGTGCTGCCGCTGCGCAACGCGCTGGTGCAGTTCCTCGCCGGGGCACTGGCCCTGGCCTCGGGGCAGTCCGGCGGCCGCGAAGGGCCGGGGGTGCACCTGGGCGCCGCGGTGAACAGCCTGCTGGGCCAGCGCCTGTCCCTGCCCAACAACAGCCTGCGCGTGGCCATCGCCTGCGGTACCGCCGGCGGCATCGCCGCGGCCTTCAACACGCCGCTGGCCGGGGTGATCTTCGCCATGGAGGTCATCGTCGCCGAGTACACCGTGGCCGGCTTCGTCCCCGTGATGCTCGCCGCGGTGGCGGCCTCGGCCGTGAGCCGCGGCCTCGATTTCGGCTTCCCGGTCTTCACCCTGCCACCGGTCGCGCTCAACTCGCTCTGGGAAATCCCCTTCATTCTCTTCGTGGGGCTCTGCTGCGGGGCCGCCGGCGCGCTGTTCATCCGCCTGGTGCTGCTCTCCGCGGGCTCCCGGCAGCGCCCGGTACTGCTGCGCTTCACGGTCGCCGGGGTGCTCACCGGCTGCCTTGCGCTATGGGTGCCCGAGGTGCTCGGCATGGGCTACGACTCGCTGCGGCGCATTCTCACCGGCGACAGCACGCTGGTGCTCCTCGCGGCCCTCGCCGCCACCAAGCTGCTGGCCACCAGCGTCAACCTGGGCTTCGGGCTGCCGGTGGGCCTCATCGGCCCGAGCCTGATCATCGGCGCCTGCATCGGCGGCCTGCTCGGCCAGCTCGGCCCGGTCCTGCAGCCCGCGCTCGCGTCGGACATGACGCTCTACGTGATTATCGGCATGGCCGCGACCATGGGCACGGTGCTCGGCGCCCCGCTGGCCGCCAGCATCGCGGTCATCGAGCTCACCCAGACCACGGCGGTCGCCATGCCGGCGCTGCTGGCCATCGTTGCCGCCAACCTCGTCAACACCGCCCTGTTCCGCCAGCGGGCGGTACACCACGCGCTGCTGCGCCAGCTCGAGCGCGCGGTGCCGGAGGACCCCCTCGGGCAGTTCCTGCACCGGGTGGATGTCACCTCGGGCATGAACACCAGCGCCGTGCGCGTGCCGGCGAAGATCAGCCCCGAGGCCCTCCGCGCCCTCGCCGTGCAGGTGCCGGACTGGTGCGTCATCCACCGCGACGAGGAAGACCTGTTCCTGCTGCGCGGCGAGGACCTGCTGGCCTGGGAGGCCGGCGAGCGGCCGCCCCTGCCGCCGGAAGAGGGCGAGGACCCGGCCCTGCTGGACCTGACCGGCGCCGACCTGCGCCGCTGGACCATCACCCGGGTCCCCGAGCAGGCCACGCTGCGCCAGGCCATGGACGTGCTGCGCCGGGAGACCGTCGAGGCCGCCTGCGTCTACGGCCGGCTGCCCTCGGGCAAGCGCAGCCTGCGCGGTATCGTCACCCGGGAGCGCATCGAGCGCTATTCCCTGTCATTCATCTATAGCGAGAGTTAAGGAAGCCGCCATGCTGTGGTTGCGTGCCCTGCACATCATCTTCGTCGTCTGCTGGTTCGCCGGCCTGTTCTACCTGCCCCGCATCTTCGTCTACTTCGCCGCCAGCGAGGACAGCGCGACCCGGGCACAGCTGGCGGTGATGTCCCGCCGCCTGTACCGCTTCGTCACCCCGTTCATGGTGCTGACGGTAGTCTTCGGCGTATGGATGATCACCCTGGCACCGGACTACTACCTGAACGCCACCTGGCTCTGGCTCAAGCTCGCCGGCGTGGCCTTCCTGGTCGTCTACCACTTCCAGTGCGGCCGTTACGTGAAGGCCATCAACGCGGACTCGGACAGCCACAGCCACGTGTTCTACCGGTTCTTCAACGAGGTGCCGGTGCTGTTCCTGTTCGCCATCGTGTTCCTGGTCGTGCTCAAGCCCTTTTGATCGCGCCCGCTTGACGCACTCCCCTTGACGGGGCGCCTGGACCCGCCGCGGGGTTGTTGAGCGGGAGGGCGAAGGCCCATAATCCGGGGGCTTCAAGCTCCCCCGGGAGCCCGTCTTACCCCGCAGTGAGGACAGCATGGTCACATCGCAAGCCCTATTCGAGCGCGCCAACGCCCACATCCCCGGCGGCGTGAATTCACCGGTGCGGGCCTTCAAGGCCGTTGGCGGTACGCCGGTGTTCATCGACCGCGCCGACGGCGCCTACCTCTTCGACACCGACGGCAACCGCTACATCGACTACGTGCTGTCCTGGGGCCCGATGATCATGGGCCACAACCACCCGGAGGTGCGCGAGGCCGTCGTGCGCCAGGCCGAGAAGGGGCTGTCCTTCGGCGCGCCGACCGAGCTCGAGACGCAGCTCGCCGACCGCATCTGCGAGATCATGCCGAACATGGACATGGTGCGCATGGTCAACTCGGGCACCGAAGCCACCATGAGCGCCATCCGCCTCGCCCGCGGTTACACGCACCGCGACAAGATCGTGAAGTTCGAGGGCTGCTACCACGGCCACTCCGACTCGCTGCTGATCAAGGCCGGCTCCGGCGCGCTTACCCTGGGCGTGCCCAGCTCCCCGGGGGTGCCGGCCTGCCTCGCCGAGCACACCATCACCCTCACCTACAACGACACCGAGGGGCTGCGCCAGTGCTTTGCGGAGCACGGTGACGAGATCGCCTGCCTGATCGTCGAGCCGGTCACCGGCAACATGAACTGCGTGCTGCCCAAGCCCGAGTTCCTCACCGCCATGCGCGAGGTGTGCAACGAAAGCGGCGCCGTGTTCATCCTCGACGAGGTGATGACCGGCTTCCGCTTCGGGCCCCACGGTGCCCAGGGCCACTACGGCATCGAGGCAGACCTGACCACCCTCGGCAAGATCCTCGGCGGCGGCATGCCCGTGGGCGCCTTCGGCGGCAAGCGCGAGATCATGGAGCACATCGCCCCGCTCGGCCCCGTGTACCAGGCCGGCACGCTGTCCGGTAACCCCATCGCCATGGCGGCGGGGCTGGCCACCATGGACATCATCACCCGGCCGGGCTTCTACGAGCCGATCTTCGAGCGCACCGAGCGCCTCTGCCACGGGCTCGAGGCCGCGGCGAACAGCGCCGGCGTGCCCTTCACCACCAACCACGCGGGTACCATGTTCGGCGGCTTCTTCACCAGCGCACCGAAGGTGGAGAACTACGCGGACGTGATGGCCTGCGACACGAAGACCTTCGGTCGCTTCTTCCACCGCATGCTCGAGCACGGCGTGTACCTGGCGCCGGCCTCCTACGAGGCGGGCTTCATGTCCGCCGCGCACACCGACGAGGACATCGACAAGACCCTCGAAGCCGCCAACATCGTTTTCCACATGCTGACCGCCGGGAGTTCCGGCGCATGAGCTTCGCCAGCAGCCGGGGATCCTACCCCACGACCCGCATGCGCCGGCTCCGGGCCAGCACCTTCGCCCGCGCCCTGGTGCGGGAGAACGGCCTGACCCCGGCGGACTTCATCCTGCCGGTGTTCGTCCTCGAGGGCAGCGGCGAGCGCGAGGCCGTGCCCTCCATGCCGGGCGTAGAGCGCCTCTCCGTCGACCTGCTGGTCACGCTCGCGAAGGAGGCCCACGGCCTCGGCATCCCCGCCATCGCCCTGTTCCCGGTGGTGCCGGCGGAGCGCAAGAGCCTGCAGGCCGAGGAAGCCTACAGCGCCGACGGCCTCGCCCAGCGCGCCGTGCGCGCCCTGAAGGACGCGGTGCCGGAGCTCGGCGTAATGACCGACGTCGCCCTCGACCCGTTCACCACCCACGGCCAGGACGGCATCATCGACGACGACGGCTACGTGCTGAACGACATCACGAAAGACGTGCTCGTGAAGCAGGCCCTGTCCCACGCCGAAGCCGGCGCGGACGTGGTCGCCCCCTCCGACATGATGGACGGGCGCATCGGCGCGATCCGCCACCTGCTCGAGGCCGAGGGCCACGTGAACACGCTGATCATGTCCTACGCCGCCAAGTACGCCTCGAGCTACTACGGGCCCTTCCGCGACGCCGTGGGCTCCGCGGGCAACATCAAGGGCGGCAACAAGTTCAGCTACCAGATGGACCCGGCGAACAGCGACGAGGCCCTGCACGAGTGCGCCCTGGACCTCGCCGAGGGCGCCGACATGATCATGGTCAAGCCCGGCATGCCGTACCTCGACATCGTCCGCCGGGTGAAAGACGAGCTGAAGGCGCCGACCTTCGCCTACCAGGTGAGCGGCGAGTACGCCATGCACAAGGCGGCCTTTGCCAACGGCTGGCTGCAGGAGGAGGCGGTGATGCTCGAGTCGCTGCTGTCCTTCAAGCGCGCCGGCTGCGACGGCATCCTCACCTACTTCGCCCTCGACGCGGCCCGAGCGCTGCAGTAACGGGGTACCCGGTGCGCACCGCCGCCCTGCTCCTCGCTGCCGCCCTCTCTCCCCTTACCGGGCACGCCGAGTGCGGCTGCCTCTGGGAGGGCAGCTTCGCCGATGTGCAGGCAGAGGCGGACCTGGTGGTCGCCGGCACCGTCGAGCAGCGCAAGGGCAACTCCATCGACGTTGCCATCGGCCGCACGCTGCGCGGAGACAGCTGGCGCGAGCAGGTGCGCGTGTGGCTGAAAACCGGCGACTACTGCCGCCCGCCGGCGGAGGACTTTCCCGAGGGCAGCCGCTGGGTGCTGGCGCTGTCGCGTATCGACGCCGTTCCCGAGGGGGGCTTCAACCCGGCCACGCCGAACCAGAGCTACGGCCGCGAGGGCGACTACGTCCTCTCGAGCTGCGGCGGCTACTGGCTGCGCTGGACCGGCGACGCGGTCACCGGCAACCTGGTCGACGCGCCGCGCTGGGCGCGGGAGCCGGAGATGACCCCCGTGCTCCTGAACGTGCTCGAGGCTTACGTCGCCGGCCGCATCGACAAGGCGCGGCTGAAGGAAGCGAGCCGGGAGGACCCCGCCCTGCGCGAACTCATGCTCAACACCCGCCAGTTTCTCATCCACGGCGACGCCGCAAAGCCCGAGTAGCTCAGTAGCGCCGCCAGGGCGGCCGCTTGCCGCTCGGGCCGGTCACGAGGTCCATCAGCTCGTCGAGCATGCGCAGGGAGAGGCCCCAGATGCGCCGCCCCTGGTAGAAATAACAGGGCAGCGTGAGGGAGAGGCGCTTGCGCTCCCAGACCATGGTCTCGCGGTTGTCCGTGTCGAGGAGGAATTCCAGCGGCACCCAGACCACCTCGGCCACCTCGTGGTTGGGGGCAAAGGCGACCTCCCGGCGCAGGCGGAAGACAAAGGGGCTGACGGCCATTCCCAGGCCGCGGATCCGCGAGCGGGCGTTCACCTCCGACAGCCGGCCAACGCATTCCTCGCTCTTCAGCACGAGGCCGACCTCCTCCTCCGTCTCGCGCACCGCGGTGGCGAAGCCGTTGGCGTCGATGCGTTCCATGCGCCCGCCGGGGAAGGCCATCTGCCCGGACCACGGATCCCCCGGGCGCTCTGCCCGGCGGATCATCAACACGCACAGCTCCCCCTCGCGCACCTGCAGCACCAGCGCGACCGCGCAGCGCTTCATGAGCGGTCGCAGCCGGTGGCGCTTCGGGCGGTGATCGGCGAGGCGGGTCTCGACGAGGTTCAGCAGTGCAACAGACACAGGCCCGGAGCGTAGAGGAGGAGCGCCCGATTAAGCCAGCCGTGTCCCGCCGAAGCAAGGGAGGCAGCGCTTGTCGCCGTGCGGGCCCTGCCCCTGTAGCATTGGCGCCTCGCGAAACCCGGCCCCGAGCGGCCCGCAGCGCTGGAGCTACCTGTGAACGCCCCCGACACCCTCCTCACCGTCACCGACCTCACCGTGAGCTACCGCGCCCGCCCCGTGCTGCGCGGCCTGTCGCTCACCGTGCACCGGGGCGAGCAGTGGGCGGTGCTCGGCCCCAACGGCGCCGGCAAGACGACCCTTGCCCGTGTGCTCGCCGGCGAACTCGGTCACTACACCGGCAGCGTGGAGCGCACCGACACCCTTGCCCACCACGGCATCGCCTACGTCTGCTTCGAGCGCGCACGCGCGCTCGTGGACCGGGATCGCAAGCTCGACGTCTCGGAGTTCAGCGCCGATGCCCGCGACCCGGGCACCCGCGTCCGCGACCTGCTGCCGGCCACGGCGGAGCGGGACCACTGGGTGGAGCTGCTGGGCCTCGGCCCGCTCCTCGAACGCGGCCTGCGCTACCTGAGCACCGGCGAAATGCGCAAGACGCTCCTCGCCAGCGCCATCCTGACGCGCCCCGGCCTGCTCATCCTCGACAGCCCCCTCGACGGCCTCGACGCGGCCAGCCAGGAGAAGCTGCACGCGGCCCTCGACGCGCTGCTGGCGAGCGACCAGCCGGTGCTGCTGCTGGCGCGGGACCCGGCGGACGTCCCCGCCGCCATCGACCGCGTGCTGCTACTCGACGACGGCCGGGTCGCGGCGGCCGGTGAACGGGATGCCATCCTGGCCGCGCCCGACACCGAAGCCCTCATGCTGCCGCCGCTGCCGCCCCTCGGCGCCCTGCCCCCGCCGCCGCCCGGGGCGCCGCGGGCACCGGCCGGCGCCCCGCTCATCGCCCTGCGCGACATCGCCGTCAGCTTCGACGACACGGCCGTCCTCGCCGGTGTGAGCTGGACCTTCGACCACGGCCAGCACTGCGCCATCGCCGGCCCCAACGGCTGCGGCAAGTCGACGCTGCTCGGGCTGATCACCGGCGACAACCACAAGGCCTACGGCCAGGACGTGACCCTGTTCGGCCGCCGCCGCGGCAGCGGTGAAAGCGTCTGGGACATCAAGCGGCACTTCGGCCAGGTGGACACGCAGCTGCAGCTGACTTTCGCACGCGGTATGCGCGTGGTGGAGGTGGTGACCTCCGGCTTCTTCGACAGCGTCGGCCTCTACGACGACTGGGGCGACAGCCAGCGGGCGCTGGCCGAGGCCTGGCTCGAGGCGCTGGCCCTGGGCGACCTCGCCGCGGCGCGCTTCGACGACCTCTCCTTCGGCCTGCAGCGCATGGTGCTGCTCGCCCGGGCCATGGTGAAGGGCCCGCAGGTGCTGGTGCTCGACGAACCCACCCTGGGCCTGGACGCCTGGCACCGCCGGCTGCTGTTGCGCGCCGTCGACCACGTCGCCGCAGGCAGCGACAGCCAGCTGCTGTTCGTGAGCCACTCCGCCGGCGACCGGCCGGCCTGCATCAACCAGCGCGTGGATTTCGTGCCGGGGGACGGGGCCTTTACGGTGCGGGTCAGCGGGTAAAGCGCGCCAGCGCGCTGCACTCGCTGCCCTGGCAGTAGAGCAGCCCGCGCTCGGCGAAGGCTTTCGCCTGGGCCGCGTTGCCGGCCGCGGCGTGGGTCCGCGCCAGCTCCAGGTAGAGCGCGCCGCGCGCCGGGTCCAGGCGCTGCGCCCGCTCCAGCAGCGCCAGGGCGCGGTCCGTTTCGCCGCCCTCGCGGGCGTCGCGCGCCTGAACAAGGAGGCCGGTGACCGCGTCGGTCGCGGGCTCCACCACCGGGGGAGCGGGCTCGGGCGCCGGCGTGGGCCGGCCGCTCTCCCCGGGCGGCGTGACCACCGGCGCGGGACCCTCCCGCGGCGGGCTGCCGGCACAGGCGGCGAGGAAAGCGGCGAAGGCGAGGACCAGCAGCGGGCGCAAGTTCATGATTCATCTCCAAAAAGGCGCTGGAACCAGTCCCGCACCGGGTTGCCGCGGCGAGCGCAGGGGCTCTTCCCCTCGGGCTCGCTGCCATCGATGAAGGGTAACAGCCGCGCGCCCTCGCAGCCCTCGCGACTGGCAAGCCCCGAGGCCTCATCTACCCAGTGCAGCGACACGCCCCCGGGCATGCGGTAGGCAAGCGGCCGGCGCGCCGCAGCGGCCATGAAGTCCGACCAGATACGCCCGGCACCGGTGGCCCCGGTGAGCCCCGTGGCCCGGTTGTCGTCGTGGCCGATCCAGCTCACCGTCAGCAGGTCGCCGGAGAAGCCGGCAAACCAGGAATCGCGGAACCCGTCCGTTGTCCCTGTCTTGCCCGCCACCGCGAAGTCCGGCGGCAGCCGGCGGTAGACGGTGCGCCCGGTGCCTTCGCGCACCACGGCTCGCAGGGCGTAGTGCAGCAGGTGCACGGCGCGCTGGTCCACGCGCCGGTCGTAGGCGAGCGGGTAGCGCTTCAGCGGTTCGCCGCGGGCATCGACGATATCGCGGATGCTGCGCAGCGGCATACGGAAGCCGCCGGCGGCAATGGCCTGGTAGAGCCGCGCGACCATCAGCGGCGAGTACTCCCCCGCCCCCAGGGTCACCGCCGGTACGGCCGGCGCCTCCGGCAGGCCCAAACGCTCGAGCATGTCGTGCACGCGGTCGACGCCGAGCTCGAGGCCCAGGCGCGCGGTGGCCACGTTGTAGGACTGGGCCAGCGCCGCGTAAAGCGGCACCTCACCATGGAAGGTCTTCTCGAAGTTGGCGGGCTCCCACACCTGCCCGCCCTTAGCCTCGTGGCGCAGCGGGCTGTCGTCGAGGCGCGTGGCCAGCGTGTAGCGCTCCGGCTGTTCCAGCGCGGCCAGGTATACCGCCGGCTTGAGCAGCGACCCGGCCGGCCGGCGCGCGTCCAGCGCCCGGTTGAAGCCGGCGTAGCGCACCTGCCGACCGCCCACGAGCGCCGCCACCTCGCCCGTATCCACCCGGGTCACGATGCTCGCCGTCTCAAGGTCGCCGTCGAGCCCACCGAGCGTCGCATCGGTGCTGCGCTCCAGCTGCCGCTGCAGGATCGGATCGAAGGGCGTGAAGATGCTCAGGCCAAGGGTCGCCAGGTCCTCCTCGCGGTACTCCTCGCGCAGCTGCCGGCGCACGAGATCCAGGTAGGCCGGGAAGGCGTCGCGCACCCGCGGGGCCCGGTTCACGCCCAGCGGCATGGCCCTGGCCACCGCCGCCTGGCCGTCGTTGATGATGCCCGCCTCGGCCATCTCGTCGAGCACCAGGTTGCGCCGTTCTTTCGCCCGCTCGGAGTTGCGCAGCGGGTTGTACAGGCTCGGCCCCTTGATCATACCCACCAGCAGCGCCTGCTGGTGCAGGCCCAGTTGTTCCAACGGCGCCTGGAAGTAGTGCCGCGCGGCCAGCGCAAAGCCGTGGATGGCCCGCGGCCCTTCCTGGCCGAGATAGACCTCGTTCAGGTAGCTCTCGAGGATCGCGTCCTTGCTGTAGTGCAGCTCCAGCAGCACCGCCATCGCGATCTCGGTGAGCTTGCGCACGATGGTGCGCTCGGGGGTCAGGTAGTAGTTCTTCACCAGCTGCTGCGTGATGGTGCTGCCGCCGGCCACCACCCGCCCGCTGCGCAGGTTGGAGAACGCCGCCCGGGCGATGCCGGTAATGGAAAACCCCCAGTGCTCGTAAAAGCGCCGGTCCTCCACCGCCAGCAGTCCCGCCACCAGCGTCTCGGGCACGTCTTCCAGCCGCACCAGGATCCGGTCTTCCCCGTGCGACGGGTAGATACCGCCGATCTGCAGCGGGTCCAGCCGCATGAGCGGCACTTCCTCGCTACCGCTGTACAGCGCCGACACGCGCCCGTCACGGAGCATCAGCCGCACCCCGCGCGCCGGCTCGCGCTCACTCGGAAAAGCGAAGCCGCGCGTATAGATGTCGAACAGGCGCCCGTTGCGCGAGTACTGCCCGGGCGCCCGCGCGCTGGTCACGGGCTTGTAGCCCAGCAGCTCCAATTCCCAGGCCAGGTCTTCCGCCGACAGCGGCGCACCCACGAACAGTTCCAGCGGCCGGGCATACACTTTCGCCGGCAGCGCCCACATGCGATCGGAGAAGGTCGCGGTGATCCGCGAATCGAGCATGATCACGCCCACGCCGGCGATAAGCAGGAGCACGATGGCGAGGTTCAGCAGCGGCCGG
>CAJWWA010000063.1 GCA_913048495.1 uncultured Halieaceae bacterium | reverse complement strand
GAGGAGTGCCGGCTGCCGCTCCCGATCGCCCTCCCAGGCGGCGTCGTAGCGCCAGACGCCGACCGGTTCCTCGGCGATGTAGAGCGCCTCGGCAGCGTCGTCCACGGCACAGGCCTCGGCCTCCGGCACGCCCGGGAAGCGGCGCAGCGGCCGGTCCACGAGGGCGCCGGCCGCGGCATCGTAGACCACGCGCTGCTGCACCTCGCCGCGGGCGTCGACGATGAACAGCGTCAGGTCACCCCGGTCGCCGTGCCGGGCCAGGCAGGCCGCGTCGGGGCTCGCCTCCGCGGAGGTGATCGTCAGCTGCGCGGCAACGGCCGCCGTCGCCGGGTCGTAGGCGACGAGACGCACGGCGCCGGCATCGACGTCGATGGCGCTGACGAGGACCAGGCTCTCCCCCCCGAGCTGCACGCCGCCGCGGGCGTCCAGGCGCTCGAAGCGGCCGGCCGCGAGACGCTGCGTTTCCCCGCCGGCGACGCGCAGCAGTCCGGCCTCCGCCGCGACCAGCCAGGCGCCCGGCGCGCCCGGTTCCGCGTGCAGATCGGCGGCACCCTCGGCAAAGCTGACGGGTTCGAAGACGGGCGCCGCTTCGGCCCGGGCCGGAATGGCGGGAGTGAGAAGAGATAGAAGCAGGCTGATCGCAAACAGACGGGCGCGCGCCGGGGCAGGCATGGTGTACCTCCACTGAACAGGGGCCACCACGGAAGCACAGTCACTGCTGCGCCGCCACCGCGGCGCTGTCACAATCGGCGCCAGGGCATCAAGGGGCCTCTGCTCGGCACCGGGGACACGCGACGCAGGGCGCGGCTGAGCGGCGTAGCGGTCGCCATTACCGGCCGGTTGGGCGCCACCGGGAACTGCGGCATGATGGCGGGCATCTTCCACCGGGCGCGCCTTCGCGCCAGGGGGCCGGTACCCGGCCGGGCAACGACGCGCGGGCTTTTCATACCGCGAGAGACAGGAGCGGAACATGGGCGACAACGCGGCCGGCGAGGCGCTGACGGTGCTGGTCGCCGACATCGGCGGCAGCAACAGCCGCTTTGCCGTGGCGACGCTGACCCGGAGCTGGCCTAAGCTCACTGACTTGGTGAGCTTCCCCAACGCCGGCGCGGCGGGGCTGGAGGCGCAGGTCGAGCGGTACCTCGCCGGGCTTCCGACCGGGGCCCCGGCCCGCGCCTGCTTCGCCGTGGCAGGCCCGGTCGCGGCGGGGCGCGCCCGCCTCACCAACCGGCCCTGGTCCATCGACGCCGCGAGTCTGGCGACGACCTTTGCCTTCCGCCAGGTGACGCTGCTGAATGATTTCGCCGCGCTCGCCCATGGCCTCGCCTTCCTGCCGGCGGGCGGCAGCATGGTCCTGCAGGCGGGGTCGCGGGACGCGCGGGGGCCGCTCGCGGTGCTCGGCCCCGGGACGGGCCTGGGTGCAGCCCTGGTCGTCTCCCCGGGCCGGCAGCAGCGGGTGGTCCCCACGGAGGCGGGCCATGCCGACTTCGCCCCCGTCGGGGCGCGGGACTGGGCCCTCCGGGAGGCGCTCGCGGCGGCGGAGACCCCGGTCACCGCCGAGCGCGTGCTGCGCGGGGACGGCATTGCCCAGCTCTACCGGGCCCTCGGCGGCGACGAGCGGGACACGGCCGCCATCTGCGCCCGCTGCGGCGACGACAGCCGGGCGGCAGAGGCCATCGCCTGGTACCTGGAGCTGCTCGGCCGCTACGCTGGCAGCTTCGCACTCACCGTGGGCGCGACCGGCGGCGTCTACCTCGCCGGGGGCGTGCTGCCCCGGATCGCGGGGCTGCTGCCGGGCAGTGCTTTCATCGCGGGCTTCAATGATCGCGGCCCCCTGGCAGCCTACGCGCGCGCGGTGCCGCTGCGCCTGGTCACCGACCCGGGGGCCGCCCTTGGCGGCGCCGCCATCGCCGCTGCCCACGATGCATCTGACCGCGACGGTACCGCGTAGGAACCGATACATCCTCAGGCACAACGGTGGGGACCATGATCAACCGCAACCTAGGAACAATCGAACGCCTGCTCCGCCTCGCCGGCGCCGTGCTGCTCTCGGTCTGGCTGCTGGCGCGGGGCAGCCACGACATCCTGAGTGTCCTGGCCGGCGTCGCCGCGCTCGCGCTCTTTGCCAACGCCATTTTCTCGCGCTGCTACCTCTGGGCCCTCCTCGGCATCAACAGCTGCGACCCGGAAGACGAGCACTGCGGCGCACCGCCACAGGGATCCTGATGACCGACATCCTCTACTACGACGGGCGCTGCAGCCTCTGCGCCCGGGAGATCGCACGGCTCGAGGGGCTGCGCGACGACGGGCTCGCTCTCTGCGACATCCACAGCCTCGACGGGCTGCCGGAGCCCGGCGGACCGGACCGGGACACCCTGCTGCGGACCCTGCACCTGCGCACGGCGGACGGCCGCTGGCTCCGGGGCGCGGATGCCAACGTCGCCGCCTGGCGCCACACCCGCTTCGGCTGGCTGTGGGGCTGGCTGCGCTGGCCGCTGCTGCGCCGCCTGGTCGACCCGGTCTACGACCGTTGGGCGGCCTGGCGCTACCGGCGCCTGTACGGTGACGGCTTCGCCGGCGAGGGCTGCGCGACGGGGAGCTGCCATGTTCCTCGGGAGCGCTGAGCTCGCGGCGCTCGAGCGCCGCTACCGCGCCGCGCTGGTCAACGGGATCACCGGCTACAAGCCCGCCAACCTCATCGGCACCGTCAGCCGCGACGGCCAGAGCAACCTGGCGATCATGAGTTCGCTGGTGCACCTGGGCTCCAACCCGCCGCTGCTGGCGCTGGTCATGCGCCCCGACAGCGTGCCCCGGCACACCCTGGACAATATCCTCGCCACCGGGCACTACACGGTGAACCACGTGGCCGGCGCTTTCATCGAGCGGGCCCACCAGACCGCCGCGCGCTACCCGCGGGAGGTCTCGGAGTTTGCGGCGGTCGGCCTGGGTGAGCACTGGCGGGAGGACTTCCCGGCACCCTTCGTCGACGAGGCGTCGGTGCGCCTCGGCATGGCGCTGCGCGACCACCAGCCGCTCGCGATCAACGGCACCCACCTGGTGATCGGTGAAGTGGTGTCCCTCGAGCTGCCGGACGCCTGCGTCCACGATGACGGCAGCGTCGACCTGGCCGTCGCCGATACGGTGGCCCTGGCCGGCCTCGATCGCTACTACCGCCCCCGGGACCCCAAGCGGATGGCTTACGCCAAGCCCGATCAGCCGCCCCGGGTCGTGCGCGCCGCCGGGGGCGACTGACCGGGCCGTTACCGGCGGCGCCGGAATCTGCTAACGTCCGCGGTCTACCCTGGGTTCCCGGAGGACACCATGCAGGCCAACCAGAACGACCGCTTCACCGACTCGGCCGGCCGCCGCAGCGGCGGCTCGCCGGTCCTGGTCACCGCCGCTGCCCTGTTCATCGTCGCCGGCATCGCCTGGCTGGTACTCGGCCCCGACGATGCCCCGCCGGAAGAGCCGGCCACGACCGTCGTCCCGGAAACACCGGACCCCACCCCGCCGCGCGTCGCCGAGCCGGTCGCACCGGATATCCCGGAGCGCGCCGAGCCTGAGCCCGAGCCCGAGCCGCTTGCCGAGGAGCCCAACGAGCCGGCCGCGGAACCCGAACCCCCGGCCGAGCCCGAGGAGCCGCCACTGACCCTCGACAACAGCGACCCGGTGGTCCGCGACACCCTCGCCCCCTACGCCGCCGAGGGCCTGCCCTCGGACCTGCTCGGGCACAGCAACCTGCTCGAGCGCACCGTCGCGGCCGTCGACGCCGTGCGCCGCGGCGTCGTCCCGAGCAAGGTCTTCAACCTGCCCAGGCCCGCTGGCGATTTCCGGGTCCAGCAGGTGGGCGGCCGCACGGTGATCGACCCGGCCAGCTACCGTCGCTACGACGCCATCGTCGACGCCATTGTCGCCACGCCCGTGGAGCCGCTGGCGGAGGCGTTCCAGTCCTATCGTTCACTGCTCGAGACGGCCTACGGCGCGCTGGGCTACGCCCCGGACAAGGTGGACAACGCGCTGGTGGCGGCCCTCGACCGGATCATTGCGCTGCCGGTGCCGGCCGGGGATATCGAGGTGATGAAGGTGGAGGCCGTGTACGCCTACGTGGACGAGGACCTCGAGGGGATGAAGGCCCTCGACAAGCAGCTGCTGCGCACCGGGCCGGACAACCTGCAGCGCCTGCAGGATCACGCTCGCGAGCTGCGCCGCGCCCTGCTCGAACCCTGAGCGGCAGTGTCCTGCCCGGTACGGGCGGGACACTGGACACTATGGGTCGCCGAGGGCCCCGGTGTCGAAGCCGCGGTTGTAAAGGAAGCGCAGCCGCTTCGCGAGTTCCCTGCGGTCCTCCGGCGGTTCCGCGCCGAACTTCTTCTCCGCCACCCAGCGCGCCAGGCGCGCCCAGTCGCAATCGGCGCCGGCCACGGCGCGGTCGGCGAGGCCGCTGTCGATGCCGCGCTCGCGCAGTTCCCGCACCAGGCGCAGGGGCCCGTAGCCGCGCTCGCTGCGCTGGCGCACGTAGGCCTCCGCGAAGCGCGCGTCACTCTGCAGGCCGTCCCGCGCCAGCTGCTCCAGGGCGCCCTCCAGGACCTGCGGCGCGAAGCGCCGACCCAGCTTGCGCAACAACTCCCTCCGGCTGTGCTCGCGGCGCGCGAGCAGGTCCATCGCCGCCTTGCGGGCCGCTACGGGGTCGCGCTCACTGTCTTTGCCGTTATCAGCCATGGGCGGAAGGATAGCCGGGAAACAAAAAAAGGGTGCCGGGGATGAGAGTGGGTGATGTGGGTCCCGGCACCCTGGAGTCAAGCGCCGGCCGGGAGGCCGGCACAGGGGTTGTGTTTACGCGTCGTCACCCGCTTCGCTGCCGGCCGGCGCCTCCTCGGCCGGGGCGCTTGCGGCGGGCTTCTTGATGTCGAGCACCTGTTCGCGGATCTGCGTCTCGATCTCGCTCGCCAGGGCCGGGTTATCCTCGAGGAACTTCGAGGCGTTGGCCTTGCCCTGGCCGATCTTGTCGCCCTTGTAGGCGTACCAGGCGCCCGACTTCTCGACCAGGTTGAGCTTCACGCCCCAGTCGATGATCTCGGCCATGCGGTTGATGCCGCGGCCGTAGGTGATCTGGAACTCGGCCTGCTTGAAGGGCGGCGAGACCTTGTTCTTCACCACCTTGACGCGGGTCTCGTTGCCGACCACCTCGTCGCCCTCCTTCACCGCCCCGATACGGCGGATGTCGAGGCGGACGGACGAGTAGAACTTGAGCGCGTTGCCGCCGGTGGTGGTTTCCGGCGAGCCGAACATGACGCCGATCTTCATGCGGATCTGGTTGATGA
Organism: uncultured Halieaceae bacterium; assembly: GCA_913048495.1. GTDB lineage: Bacteria > Pseudomonadota > Gammaproteobacteria > Pseudomonadales > Halieaceae > Pseudohaliea. The sequence goes on along the minus strand of CAJWWA010000063.1, from coordinate 9,036 downwards.
AGATCACCAGGCAGTTGGTCTGCTTGATAGTGGCGGTGAGCTTGCGCATGGCCTGGCTCAGCAGCCGTGCCTGCAGGCCGACGTGGCTGTCGCCCATCTCGCCCTCGATCTCCGCCTTCGGCGTGAGCGCGGCGACAGAGTCGACCACGAGCACGTCGACGGCGCCGGAGCGCACCAGCATCTCGGCGACTTCCAGCGCCTGCTCGCCCGTATCGGGCTGGGAGACGATGAGGTCGTCCACCTGCACGCCGAGCTTCTCGGCGTAGGTCGGGTCGAGGGCGTGCTCGGCATCGATGAAGGCCGCGGTGCCGCCGGCTTTCTGCGCCTCGGCGATGACCTGCAGAGTCAGGGTGGTCTTGCCGGAGGATTCCGGACCGTAGATTTCACAGATGCGGCCCTTGGGCAGGCCGCCGATGCCGAGGGCGACGTCGAGGCCCAGGGATCCGGTGGAGATCGCCGGGATGGCGACCCGCTCCGTGTCGCCCATGCGCATGACCGTGCCCTTGCCGAACTGGCGCTCGATCTGGCCGAGGGCCGCCGCCAGTGCCTTTTCCTTGTTCGCGTTCATGTCCACTCTCCGTCGCTCCCGATGGCCGAAGCCGTCTGTCCTTGTTGAGTACTGGCCTTGTTGAGTACCGCGCTGACTACTGTATATATCCTCAGTGCTTTTCAAAGCGATTGCAAGGGGTTCGGGCCCTCAAATCCGGGCAGAATCCGGCCATGTCGCCCGGACCGGCCTGAAAAGGCGACAGGTCGCGGCGGGGTGCTTATGCGGCGATGGGCTGGCCGTCGTCGGCGACGGCGTAGAACAGGCAGTCGGACTGGGCGATCCCGGCATTGGTGGTGATCATGAACAGCTTGAGCGGCTGCGCCGGCCGCAGCTCGCCGTCCTCGATGCGCACCAGCCGGTCGACGGCACAGCTCCCCGCCGCGTCGACCGCCCGGAACAGGCGGGACGCCACACCGCCGGTCCAGCCGAGCACCACGTCGGGACCGACGCTGCCGAAGTTGTGGTGCTCGATATCCGGGCGCAGGGTGATGTCGTGCCCGGCACAGGGCCGCGGCGCATAGGTGAGGCTGACGCCGTCGCGAAGCTCGAGGCGGACCGGGTCGGCGAGGCGCTCGAGGCCCCGTTCGCGAATGCCGGCAGCGAACACGTCCTCTACCGCCGCATAGCGGCAGAGCCCTTCGTAGGCGCAGCGGTGCGCCGCGTCGTCGAGGCGGCCGCCCACCTCGATGGTCACCGTGGGGCAGCGGTGATCGCTGATCTCCATGAGCGCGCCGAGGTCCAGGTGGGAGATGATCAGGCGCCCGGTGAACAGCGCCGCCAGCGCATCGTGCTGCCGGTCCGGGAAGGTGCAGACGGCGAAGGAGGGCCCCGAGCCGGAGGTGTTGTGCATGTCGACGACCGCCTCCGGGCGGTGCAGCCGCAGCAGCTCGAGGATCTCCTCGGCCAGCCTGCCCTGGGCGTCGTCGAAGGGCGGGCGGAAGCAGCGGTTGAGGTCGCGGGCCCGGGGCAGCATGCGGTGCGTGAACAGCGGCTCGGTGAGCGCGGCGGTCACCGACGCGACGATGCAGACCAGGTTCACTGCCGGCCTCTCCCCCTCGCGCAGCCAGCGCCACAGCGCGCGGGCGCCGGAGGGCTCGTTGCCGTGCAGCAGGGTGACGAAGGCGCGGCAGCGGCTGTCATCGGCGCCGCTGATGAACAGGCAGGCGGGGCCTTCGAGCCAGCGCAGGAACGCCTCGAAGCTGTCGCCGATGGCCGCCGGGTCCGGGTCGCGCAGGAACCGGAACCGCCTCACAGCGGCCACTCCGCCACCGGCCGGTTGGCTTCCGCCAGCGCCATGAAGCGCTTCAGCATCTCGTGCTGCGCGTCCGGGGTCGGCAGCCCGCCGTCCAGGCCGTGCAGCGTGTCGAGCTGCCAGGTCGCGCCGGTCTGCCGGCACGCCAGCCGCTCGCCGATGACGCCGAGATAGTGGCTGATCTCCTCTGCCGGCGTGCCGATGGCGGCCAGCCCCTCGGCGGCGACGGGCAGGCAGGCCTCGAGGAGCTCCGTCACCGGTGTTTCCTCGAGGCCGTGCTGGTCTTCCCGCGGCCAGACCAGCTTCGCCGCGAGGCCGTGCTGCGCCGCGCGGTAGAAGTTGTACTCGGCGATGTGGAACGGTAGCGCCGGCAGCAGGCGGTTGATCCGCGGGCGCAGCCCCTCGGCGAGCCCCACCAGGAAGGCGGCGTTGGCCACCATGTCCACGGGGGTCGGCCCCGCCGGCAGCGAGCGCAGCTCGATGCGCAGGTGGCCGCCGTCCACCGGGTCGTAGACCGGCCGGTTCCAGAGCCAGACCGTGGACAGGTGCAGGCGCAGTTCGTCCAGCGACGGCGCCCCCGGCGCCTCGCCCTCGCCACAGATCGGCAGGAGCGGCGGATACAGCCGCACCTGCTCGGCGAAGAGTTCGTGGGCGCCTCGGCGCACCCAACCGCGGCCGAAGTTCACCCGCGCCGGCTCGCTCCAGCTGTAGCGGTCCCGCTGCCGGCAGTCGATGGACTGCTTGAACAGCGGAATACGCGTCTCCCGCCACAGCGCGTGGCCGAACAGCGTGGGTGAATTGCCGGCGATGGCCAGCGCCAGCGGCGTGGCCAGCTGCAGCGCGTTGTAGGTGTCCGCGTAGACGGCCGGCGCTACGCGGTAGTGCACCTGGAAGGATGTGTTCGCGCCCTCCAGGGTGATATCCGCCATGTCGATCTGCAGCGGGTTGCGGCCGTTGATGTCGATGCGGAAGTTGCTGCCCCGGCGCTCGATGAGCTGCGCCACCAGGGCGTGGTAGCGGCGCCGGTCGGTGATGGAGCCCGGGCCGAAGTCCGCCTCGCGCAGCGTCGGCAGGATGCCGATGGCCACGACCTTGCCGCCGTGGGCCGCAGCATGGCCCTTGAGGTCGGCGAGGCAGCCGAGGATCTCCCGCTCGGTGGCCGAGAAGGCGCCGCCGGCCACCGGGCCCGGCGTCAGGTTGTACTCGAGGTTGTAGCGGTTGAGCTCCAGGGTGAGCCGCGGGTCCGCCGCGGCCTTGTGCACTTCCTGATTCACGTGCAGCGGGTTGCCCTCGGCGTCGACCAGGTAGAGCTCGAGCTCGGCGCCGAGCGTCGCCGGGCCGACACCGAAGTCCGGCGTATTGAGCAGGCCCTCTAGGTCGGTGAGGTTCTGCTCGAGCCGCGCCTCGAAGGCCCGGAAGTCCTCCGGGTCGAAGGCGGTGCGATCGATCTCGATACCCACGGCGCCAGCGGCCCCCGCGCCGTCAGTACAGGACCACGGAGCGGATACTTTCCCCCGCATGCATCAGGTCGAAGGCCGTGTTGATCTCCTCCAGGGGCATGGTGTGGGTGATCAGGTCGTCGATGTTGATCTGCCCTTCCATGTACCAGTCGACGATCTTCGGCACGTCCGTGCGCCCGCGCGCGCCGCCGAAGGCCGTGCCCTTCCAGGTACGGCCCGTGACCAGCTGGAACGGCCGGGTACTGATCTCCTGGCCGGCGCCGGCGACGCCGATGATGCAGCTCTGGCCCCAGCCCTTGTGCGCGCACTCGAGCGCCTGGCGCATAACGTTCACGTTGCCGATGCACTCGAAGCTGTAGTCCACGCCGCCGCCGGTCATGGCGATGAGGTGCTGGGTGACGTCGTCGACGTCCTTCGGGTTGACGAAGTCGGTCATGCCGAACTGCCGGCCCAGGGCCTCCTTGGCCGGGTTCATGTCCACGCCGATGATGCGCGAGGCGCCGACCATGCGCGCGCCCTGGATGACGTTGAGGCCGATGCCGCCGAGGCCGAACACGGCGACGGTGGCGCCCGCCTCGACCTTCATGGTGAAAGCCACGGCGCCGATGCCGGTGGTCACGCCGCAGCCGATGTAGCAGATCTTGTCGAAGGGCGCGTCCTCGCGCACCTTGGCCACGGCGATTTCCGGCAGCACCGTGTGGTTGGCGAAGGTGGAGCAGCCCATGTAGTGCAGCAGCGGCTTGCCGTCGAGGGAAAAGCGGCTCGAGCCGTCCGGCATCACGCCCTGGCCCTGGGTCTCGCGGATCGCCTGGCAGAGGTTGGTGCGCGGGTGCAGGCAGAAATCGCACTCCCGGCACTCGGGGGTATACAGCGGGATCACGTGGTCGCCGGGCTTCACCGAGGTCACGCCCTCGCCCACCTCGACAACGACGCCCGCACCCTCGTGGCCGAGAATGGTCGGGAAGGCGCCCTCCGGGTCATCCCCGGAGAGGGTGAAGGCATCGGTGTGGCAGACCCCGGTGGCCTTGAGCTCCACCATCACCTCGCCGGCGCGGGGCCCTTCCAGTTCCACCTCGCAGATTTCCAGGGGCTTGCCGGCACCGAAGGCGACTGCTGCGCGAGTTTTCATGGGCGTTGTTCCTTGATGACAGAGGCTGGGTTGGAACCCCGGATCATAGAGAGTTTGCCGGCGGGGAGCCAATGGCAGCGGCGCCGGCCCCGCTGCCACGTCCGGCCGGCGACGCGGAACCGGAACAGACCCCGAAAGCCCCTTTCGACCCGGCCTGCGCCGGCCTGTCCATGCTGCGTCCAGTTTTTGCAACGGCGAGGCGCACTTCCGGGGCGTCCAAAAACCCGCCCCGGGGGTATATGTTAAAGCAATTAACATTTATGTTAATCTTTCTAACATTGCCGCGGGGAAGAGCCGCGAGGCCTTACCACCAGGAGGTGCCACCATGGCCCGACAGCAACGACCGATACGAAGCAGGCGCGGGGCATCGACACTGACCGCCACGGTGTCCGCCGTGCTGGTCACCGCGGGGATCACCGCCGCCCTGCACGCCCGCGTGGACGACCCCGGCGATCGCCCCGGACGGGACGCCATGCCCGTGGCGACCGTGGACTTCGAGCAGGTGGCCGCCTTCGAGCGCGAGCAGCGCTTCCTGGGCCTGGTCAAGGCCGCCACCAGCGGCAGCGTCGGCTTCGAGGTGCCGGGCGCCATCGAGGCCATCCTGGTCGACGAGGGCGACCGGGTAACGGCCGGCACGCCGCTGGCGCGCCTCGACACGCGCTCCCTGGAAGCCCGGCGCAAGGCCGCGGCAGCAACCGTGGCCCAGGTGCGCGCCGAGCTCGAGCTCGCCCGGGCGCGCAGCGAGCGCCAGGCGCCGCTCGCCGCCAGCGGCGCCATCTCGCGGCAGAACTTCGACGACACCCGCCTGGCCGAGAAAGCCCTGGTCGCCCGCCTCGAGGCGGTGACGGCCGAGCTCGACAGCCTCAGCATCGACCTCGACAAGTCGGTCCTGCGTGCCCCCTACGCGGCGCTGGTGGGACGCCAGCACGTGGACCGCGGCACCGTCACGGAGCCCGGCCGGGCCGTCTTCACCCTGGTCGCCACCGGCGCGCGCGAGGCGCAGGTCGGCATCGCCGTGGAGCAGGCCGGCACGCTGGCGGTCGACCGGGTCTACCCGCTCGAGCTCCGCGGCGAAACGATCGACGCGCGCCTGCGCGGCATCCGGCCCGATGTGGACCCGGTGAGCATGACCGCCGCGGCGATCTTCGTGCTGCCCGCCGGCACCGAGGCCTTCGATGGCGAGCCCGTGACCATCAGCTTGCCGCGGCGGGTCGCCGCGTCGGGGGGCTGGCTGCCGCTGTCAGCGCTGCTCGAGGGCGAGCGCGGCGTGTGGACCGTGCTCGCGCTGCGCGAGCGCGCGGGCGGCATCGTCGCGCTGCGCGAGGTGGTGGAGGTCCTGCACGTATCGGGGGATCGCGCCTTCGTCCGGGGGACACTGAATGACGGCGACCGGGTGATTGCCGACGGCATACACCGGGTCGCGCCCGGCACCCGCGTGGTCGACAGCGCGGGCGACCGGATCGCGGGGGCCTGAGCCGTGCTCGCCGACAGCCTGTACCGCAACGGCCGCTACCTGTGGCTCGCGATCATCGTGATCGTGCTGGTGGGTCTGGCCAGCCTGCGCTCCCTCGGGCGCCAGGAGGACCCCACGATCACCAATTACGTGGCCACGATCACCACCTTCTTCCCGGGCGCCGAGCCCTCCCGGGTGGAGGCCCTGGTCACGCGGCCGCTGGAGGAGGAGCTGCGCGCCATCGCGGAGGTCGACGAGGTGCGCTCCACGTCGTCCAGCGGCGTGGTGTCCGTGGTGGTGGAGCTCTACGACACGCTGGCCGATGAGGAGATCGAGCGCGCCTGGTCCGAGGTGCGCGACGCCATCGATGACGCCACCCTGCAGTTCCCCCCCGGCGTGCTGCCGCCCGCCTTCGACAACAACCGGACCCTGGCCTACGCGCGAATCGTCGCCATCACCTCCGCACCGGGCTACGACGTGCCGCTGTCGCTGCTCAGCCGCACCGCCGACGACCTCGCCGAGCGCGCGCGCAACTTCCCGGGCACCCGCCTCGTCGAACTGTTCGGTGAGAGCAGCGAGGAGATCCGGGTCGACCTCGACGAGCAGGCCATGCTGGCCCGGGGCATCGGCATGGGCGAGCTGACCCGGGCCCTGCGCGGCGCCGATCCGCGCCAGGCCTCCGGCCGCGCCAGCGGCCGCGTCAACGACCTGCTCATCGAGGTGGCCGGCGAATTCGACTCCGCCGCCCGCATCGCCGACGTGATCGTGCGCACCGACAGCCGCGGCGGCGCGGTCACCGTGGGCGACATCGCGCAGGTCTACCGCGCCGAGGAGTCGCCGCCGCGGGCCGCCGCCTTCACCGAGGGGCGCCCCGGTGTGCTGATGGGCGTCGCCATGCGCGAGGGGCTGCAGGTGGACCACTGGAGCCGCGCCTTCGAGGCGTTCCTGGACGAGTATCGGGCGTCGGCACCGGCCGGCGTGCTGATCGAGACCAGCTACGACCAGGCCGGCTACACCCGGGAGCGGCTGCGGGATGTGAGCGTCAACCTGGTCGTCGGCATGGGCCTGGTACTGCTCGTGCTGCTGTTCACCCTGGGCCTGCGGGCAGCCACGGTGGTCGCTGTCATCCTGCCCCTGTGCACGGCGCTGTCGATCATCTGCCTGTACCTGCTGGGGCTCCCCATCCACCAGATGTCCGTCACCGGGCTGGTCGTCGCCCTGGGCCTGCTGGTGGACGGCTCCATCGTGATGACCGACGAGGTGCGCAAGCGGCTGCTGGCGGGCCTGTCGCCGGGCGAGGCGATCGGCGACGCGGTCTCCCGGCTGCGCGTGCCGCTGCTGTCATCGACGGCGACAACGGTGCTCGCCTTCGTGCCCATGGTGCTGCTCCCCGGGGGAGCGGGCGACTTTCTCGGCTCCATCGCCAAGGCCGTGGTGATCATGCTGACCGGGTCGCTGCTGCTCGCGCTCACGATCACGCCGGTGCTCGCCGCGCGGCTGCTGCCCGCGGGCCTCGCCGCGCACGAGCGCTGGTGGGAGGCCGGCCTGCCCAGCGGCCGCGCCGGGCGTGCCCTCGCCCGCGCCCTCGACTGGTCCGTGCGCCATCCGGCGGGTTCGGTCGCCCTCGCCCTGGCCCTGCCGATGGCCGGTTTCCTGTCTTTTCCGACGCTCACGGCGCAGTTTTTCCCGGGCACGGACCGCGACCAGCTCTACCTGCAGGTGTCGCTGCCGCCCGGGCGCTCGATCAACGACACCGACCGGCTGGTGCGCGAACTCGACGCGCGGCTGCGCGAGGAGCCGCTGATCCGCCGCATCGACTGGAGCCTCGGCGAAAGCCCGCCGCCCTTCTACTACAACGTGATCCGCAGTCGCGAGGGCATCCCGGGCTTCGCCCAGGCCATGGTGCTGACCCGCGACGAGAACCGGACCGACGACCTGATCCGGCGCCTGCAGCGCGAGCTGGACGCGCAGTACCCGGAGGCCCGCATCGTGGTCCGCGGCATCGACCAGGGCCCGCCGGTCGCGGCACCGCTGGAAATCGAGCTCTTCGGCCCCGACCTGGAAACCCTGCGGCGCCTCGGCGAGGCCTTCCGCCTGCGCATGGAACGGGTCACGGATATCACCCACAGCAGCACCACGCTGGTCGCCGGCGCGCCGAAGCTGGTTTTCGAGCTCGACGAGCAGCGCGTGCGCCGCGCCGGCCTCGAGCTCGCCGCGGTCGCCGACACGCTGGATGCCGCGCTGCGCGGCCGCGTGGCCGGGGAACTGCTCGAGGGGACCGAGCGCCTGCCCGTGCGCGCGCGGCTGCGCGAGAGCGACTGGTCGACGCCGGAGCAGATCGCCAGCATCCGCCTGCCCCTGCCCGGCGCCGCGGAGGGACTGAACAGCATCGCGCTGTCGACGCTCGGCAGCTTCGAGCTGCAGCCGGCGAGCAGCCCCATCTCGCGCAAGAACGGTGAACGCGTGAACATCGTGCAGGGCTACGTCACCCGCGGCGTACTGGCGGAGGAGGCTCTCAAGGAACTGCGCGCCATCCTGGCCGAGGACCCGGTGCCGCTGCCCGACGGCTACCGCTACCAGTTCGGCGGCACCGCCGATGCCCGCGCCAGCGTGGTGCAGAACATCATAGCGCCGATGGGCATGGTCGTCGCGGCGCTGCTGGCCACGATCGTCCTGACCTTCAACTCCTGGCGCCTGTCCGCCGTGGCCTTCACCGTGTTCCCGCTGTCCATGGGCCTCAGCCTGCTGGCCCTGGCGCTGTTCCGCTATCCCTTCGGGGTGCAGGCGCTGATCGGGGTCATCGGCTCCATCGGTGTCTCCATCAACGCCGCGATCATCATCCTCACCGCGCTGCAGCTCGACGAGCGGGCCATGCGCGGCGATGTCGGCACCGTCTGCGAGGTCGTGCTGGATTCGAGCCGCCACATCGTGTCGACGACCATCACGACCTTCGGCGGCTTCCTGCCGCTGATCCTCGAGGGCAGCCAGTTCTGGCCGCCCTTCGCGATGGCGATCGCCGGCGGCGTGCTGCTTTCCACCGTGGTGTCGTTCTTCTATATTCCGCCCATGTTCATGCTCGCCTATCGCCGCCGCCACCGCCGGGCCCTGGCCGAACAGCCGCTGCCCGCCGCTGCGGTCGGCGCCCTGCCGCGGCGCGCGCCGGCGGGACCCGGGCGGGAAAGAGCTACCACC
>CAJWWA010000062.1 GCA_913048495.1 uncultured Halieaceae bacterium | reverse complement strand
GTGCCCGCCAGTGACCACGGGCCCCCGCGGAGGTGAAGCCGCTGGTCTTCGGCGGGCTGGACGGCGTCAGCACGGGCTTCGCCGTGCTCGCCGCCAGCCGGCCGACGGCGGTCAACCTGTTCTGGGCCCTGGATCGCATGCGCCGGGTCTGGACCGAGGCCGGCGCGGCAGGGCCCGCTGCGGTCGCGGAGCGGCTCCTGGCCGCTGCAAAAGCCGTGCACGCAGAGGACGTGGCCGCTAACCACGCCCTCGGCAAGCACGGCGCCGCGCTGCTGCCCGACGGCGCCCGGGTGCTCACTCACTGCAACGCCGGTGCGCTCGCCACGGCGGGTCACGGAACGGCCCTGGGTGTCGTGCGCAGTGCCGTCGCCGCCGGCAAGCGTATCTCGGTGATCGCCGACGAGACGCGGCCATTCCTGCAGGGCGCACGGCTCACCGCCTGGGAACTGCAGGCCGAGGGTATCCCGGTGACGCTCATTACCGACAACATGAGCGGTCACCTGATGGCGCAGGGGGAGATCGACGCGGTCATCGTCGGCGCCGACCGGGTCGCCGCCAACGGCGACGTGGCCAACAAGATTGGCACCTACATGGTCGCGGTGCTCGCGCGCCACCACGGGATTCCTTTTTTCGTGGCCGCCCCGCTGTCGACGATCGACCCCGCCGTGGCCGATGGCAGCGCCATCCCCATCGAGGAACGGGGGCCGGAGGAGGTGACGGGATTCGGTGTCGAACAGTGGGCGCCGGCAGGTACTGCGGTACGGCATCCGGCCTTCGATATCACGCCGGCCGGCCTGGTGACCGCCCTGGTTACCGAGGCGGGGATCGTGGAGCGGCCGGACGCCGCCGCGGTCACCGCGCTGCTCAAAGCCGTATACCGGCGGCGGCCGTCCGGCTCGCCCGCAACGGCCTGATCGCCCGTGCTCGGCGACGCAGAGCTCGCACCGGCAGCCGACCGGCTGCTGCAGCTGGCCAGCCGTGCGCTGACCTGGCAGCGGCGCGACGGCAGTTTCCCGGCCGGGCACAACGGACCCCATGCCGAGCCGGAAACCCCGGTCCGGGTCACCGCGGGCTGGCTCTACACTTTCGCCTACCTGGCCAGCCGGGGCGAAGGCGCCTTCAGCGACGCGGCCCACAGAGCCGCCGATTACCTGCTGTCCAGCGCTGCCCGGCCCATGGGTGCCGCGTTCTACTGCCGCTACGACCCGCACAAGAATCTCGGCAACGGGCTTGTCGGCCAGGCTTTCGTGCTGGAGCCTCTGCTATTTGCAGCCTCCGTCCTGGGTCGACCGGATTGCCGGGAAGCGGCGGCGGCGGTACACGGGGCCCATTACTGGAACGAAGCCCGCACTGCCTGGCACGATCTCAACGTGGACGGCAGCCACGGTCCGCTCAATCCGACCTTCAACCAGCAGCTCTGGTTCGCCGCGTTGGGCTGCAGGCTGGATGACCGCGGGCGTGCCCGGGCAGAGCGCTTCGTCGATGATGTCGCAAGCCGGGTCCAGCTCTACCGGGACGGTGTGATCTACCACGACAGTTTCGCCTTCCGTCCCGTACCGCGCCCGGGCGATGGTCCGCGGGCGAGGCTGCGGGCTGCACGGGTGCGCTGGCGCAAGTGGCGCCGCAGACCGCGGCAGCGAAGCCGGTCGGTTGGCTACCACGCGTTCAACCTCGTCGCGATGACGATGCTCCGTGACGCGCTGCCGGCGCACGCGTTCTGGGACTCGGCGCGCTATCGCAGGCTCATGGCCGCCGCCGGCCGAGCCGCCTTTCGCCGGGCCTGTGAAGCCACGGACTACGCCTATCCCTACAACCCCGTTGGCTTCGAGCTCGCCTTCGTCGAGCGGAGCACGGGCATCGACCAGGCGGCGGCAGGCCACCTTGCCCACCAGATTGCGCTGCTTGAACTCGCCCCTGAACCAGCCATCGCGGGAGCCGCTGACCAGGCCACCGGGCTCGCGCGCAGCTACGAGCTGGCGCGGGTACTGGCGACGCCGGCCGGGGCGGCCTGGCCGGCCTGACAGCATGCCGCGGGTTTCCGTCATTGTGCCGACCTACCGCCATTGGCCGGCCCTCGCAGACTGCCTAGACGCGCTGGCGTCGCAGACGCTGCCTGCCGCTGCGGTGGAGATCCTGATCGTCAACAACGATCCTTCGGATCCCGTGCCGGCGTCACTGTGTCTGCCGGGCAACGCGCGGCTGCTCACTGAGGAGAAAGCGGGCTCTTACGCCGCGCGCAACCGCGCCCTTGGCGAGGCCCGGGGAGAGCTGCTCGCGTTCACGGACGCGGACTGCATACCCGCAGCAGACTGGTTGGAAACGGCGGTCGCCGCGATCAACCCGCAGGTGCCGCGCGTTGCAGGCGCCGTAGAGCTGGTCTTTTCCTCCGCCCGGCTGAACGCGGCCGAGTGCTTTGAGAAAGCGTTTTCCTTCCAGCAGGCGCGCTATGTGCGCCGCGGCACCGCGGTAACCGCGAATCTCATCGTTCACCGGTCGGTTTTCGAGCGCATGGGCCCCTTCGATGCACGACTGTTGTCGGGCGGCGACTTTGCCTGGAACCTCGCTGCGACGCGGGCCGGTGTGCCGCTGGTGTATGTGCCGCATTGCCGGGTGCGTCACCCCGCCCGCAGCAGCCGGGCCGCGCTATTCGAGAAACACCGTCGCATCGCCGGGGCGCAGGGATTTTCGCCCGGTGAGCGCCAGAGCCGCCTGCTGCTGGGGTTCCTGCCCTCCGTCTATGCAGTCCGGCAGCTCCGCGAGGACCGCGCCCTGGACCGGCGGGAGAAACTGCTCGCTTTCCTGACGCATTACCAGCTCAAGGCCTACCGCACCGCGATCGATTGCTCGGTCCGCCTGGGGTGGTCGCGTCCCGCCCGCCGCTAGCCTCGTGGGCTACACTGTGCCGACGCTTCCGGGGGAGGAACTGGACTTGAGGGAAGGCCTGCTGGCGATACACGAGGGCGATGGTACGACGGTAGCCTATGCGCCGCACCGTTAGTTGGCTACGGTCCCGGGCTGCCGGGGGTCCGCACCGGGAGCGGATTCTGCGCAATGCCGGCTGGCTCACCGCGCAGCGGGGCACCCGGCTGGTACTCGGTCTCCTTGTCGGGGCCTGGATGGCCCGATACCTGGGCCCGGCCGCCTTCGGAATCCTCAGTTTCGCCCAGGCCCTGGTGCTCATCCTGGGGGCGGTGGCGGGCCTCGGTCTTCGTGACGTGTCCATCCGCGAGCTGGTTCGCGACAGCGAACAGCAGGCGACCATCCTCGGCTCCGCCGCGGCGCTGCAGCTGGCAGGTGGGGCGCTGGCCTATGCACTGCTCGCAGCCGTGGTGCCCCTGCTGCGCCCCGAGGACGCCCTGGCGCAGTCGGTGATCCTGGTGGCCGGCATCGCTCTCCTGTTCCAGGCCGGCGAGGTCTCCAGCTACCTGTTCGATGCGACGGTGCGCGCCCGTTACGCGGTGATGGCACGGGTGCTGACCATGCTGCTGCTGGCCGCCGTTCGGGTGGCCTTGATCCTGCTCGAGGCGCCGCTGGTGGCTTTCGCCTGGGCCGCGGCGGCGGAGGCCGCGGTGCTCGCGTTTTCGCTGGGCGTCGCCCTGCAGTGGCGCGGCCTGCCGCTGCGCCGCCTGCGCGCGAGCAGTGAGCGCATGCTGCAGCACCTGCGCGAGGGCTGGCCCCTGCTCGTTACCGCAGTGGCTATTGTCCTGTCGCTGCGGATCGATCAGCTGATGCTCGAGGCCCTTGCCGGTGACGCCGCGGTCGGGCAGTACAGCGCCGCGGTCCGCATCGCCGAACCCTGCCTGTTTCTCGGTGGGGCGCTCCTGCGCAGCGCGCTGCCGCGGCTCCTGAGCCTCGAGGGTCACGCCTTTGAGGCGCGCTATGTAGAGATCCTCCGCTACCCGTTCTACGGCCTGCTGATGCTGGCGGTACTCATGGCGGCCGTGTCCGGCCCCCTGGTAGCGCTGTTGTTCGGCGCTGCCTACACGCCGGCCGCCGGCGCGCTCATGGTGCTGGTTTTCAGCATCCCGTTGAGCTTTCTCAACGTCGCCTCATCCCGCTACCTGCTGAAGCACCATGAACAGGGCGAGATCCTGCGGCGGCAGCTGCTGGGTCTCCTTATCAATGTCACCCTGAACCTGGTGTTGATACCGCGTCACGGGATCCTGGGAGCCGCAGCGGCGACGCTGGCTGCCGACCTCGCCATGGTCGTTCTGCCGGACTTGCGGCCCAGGTACTGGCCGCTACTGCGGCTCAAGGTGCGCGCGCTGGCCGGTATCGGCGAGCGTAGGCCGTGAAGCTGCTCAAGGCGCTTAGCATTCTCTCCCGGGCCTAATGGACCGCGCCGCGGAGCTGTGCTCAACGCGCCGACACGGCAGGCGGCGGATGATTCCGGCCTGACTCCCCGGAGTTGGATCCGCTGCCCTCCGAGATGGCCCGGTTGATCGCGTCGGCGTGCTGGAACTGAAGACTCGTGCTGCCGCCGGAGTCGGCCTCCACTGCGCGCCGGGCGGCGACGACCGTCTGCGGCAGTAGCCCGAAGTGTGCTGCGAAGAGCCGCTCCAGGCGCGACGCACCGCCGATATGCCAGCGACGGGCCAGTCCTTCCAGCGATGCCGCCGAGGGCCAGGGGCCGCTCGTGAGCTCGCGCAGGCAGTACTGCAGCCGCTGCTGCAGGATGAATGCGGCCACGCCGCCGTCCCGCTCGAACAGGCGGTAGACAGTGGCGCGGGAGCAATCGAAGTGCTCGCAGAGCGTACCGACGCCGAGTTCCGGATCCCGCAGGCGCTCGTTGAGCAGCGACTTCATGGCGGCCAGGCGTGAAGTGTTGGCGTACTGGGCGCGAAGGAGCAGCGGATGATTGCCCAGCAGCCCGTCGAGAAAGCCGACGAAGCCGAGGGCGACGCCGTGGGCACTGGCGGTATCCAGGTTCGGCAGCTGCTGCCAGAGCAGTTCCACCATGGTCGCCAGTTGCCCGCCCTCGGCGGAGCTGCGCTCCCAGCTGAGCGCGGGGATCTTGCGGTTGAGCAGCTTGCTGGCGGGGAGCCGGCTGCGCGGAATGCCGACGGTGATCAGGTCGCAGTCGCTGCTGTTGCAGGCCCAGGGCAGGGACCAGTCCGTGAGCAGCAGCGTGTCGGTGGTGGCGGTGACATGGTGCCGGTCGTCGATGCAAAGCGCCTGCCGGCCACGCTGCAGCATGCGCAGCAGGAGCCAGTCATTGCCGCCGCTGTCAGCCAGCGCCTGGCTGCGCTCATGTCGCGCGGCGGACATGCTCCAGCGGCTGAGCAGCAGCCCGTCGACGCGCCAGCTCTCCATATGGCGCTGCAGTGACCAGGGTGTGGTGAGCGGCGAGACCTCGCAGTGACCCTCCAGGGCGAGCCGGACGGCGGCCAGGTGCTGCGATGGCGGCAGCTTGTCTGCCTGGACGCAGAGACGCTGCAGCCCACGCTCCTTGCCTTCTACTGCGTATAACGTCATCCAGGCTCTCCCGGCACCGCTGCCGGCATGCTCGCCGCCCTTACTGGTAACATTTCCGCCATTACTGCCACCGCTTCGTTACACTTTTTTAATATTACGTGGCCCAGACCGGAACAGGTCAGCGGTTGATGACGGCGGGGGATGGTCCTGCAGTCAATCCGGGATAAAACAGCGGTTTGGTTGAGACGATCAATCGCAGGGCGCGGTCATCGCCCCGGGCGAGACAGGCAGCCTCAACGCCGCCTGCGGCTGGCGATCCATCCGTTGAGCACGTCGGCGTATTGCCAGTAGTCCTGCTCGCTGCGCAATGGCGGCTGCTTACGGCCGGCCGGCGCCTGTGCGCGCAGGGCCTCCTGCGGCGAGAGGCCGAACTGGGCGCGGAAGAGGCGGCTGAAGCGGTGCGGGTTGGTGAAACCCCAGGCCGAGGCGACCTGCTCGAGCACGCCCTTGGGCGGGCTCTGTATGCGGGTGAGTTCGCGCATGCAGGCGTGAAGCCGCTGGCGCTGTATGTACGAGGCGACGCCACCTTCGGCCTCGAACAACCGGTATACCGTGGCCCGGGAGCAGTGAAACCGCTCGCAGAGCGTCTGTACGCCGAGGCTGGGGTCGCGAAGCTGCTCGTTGACGAACTGCTTCATGGCGTCGGCGCGGGAGGTTTCCGCGTAGCGGTTGCGCAGCAGCTCGCCCTCGGCGAGGAGCAGGCCGCCGACGAGGCCGGTGAAACCGGCTGCCAGGGCGGCAGCCGCGTCGCGATCGAGCTGGGGCAGCCGTGACAGGAGATGCTCGAGCGCGTTGCCCAGGATCTCCCCCTGGGCGCTGCCCGGTGCCCAGCTGACTGCCGGCGTCCGCGCGCCCATGAGTTCCGCCGCCGGCACCTCGCTCCGCGGGAACGCGACCGTGACCAGTTCGTAGTCAGTCGCTACCGCGACGTGCGGGACACTCCAGTCCAGCACGCAGAGAGAGCCGGGCTCGAGGCGGACGTGGGTGCGGTCGTCGAGGGCCGCGGACAAGTTGCCGCTGCGCAGGTACCACAGCACGATCCAGGCATCGCCGCTGCGCTGGACGTGCTGGCTGGTGCGCTCGTAGCGGGTCGCACTCATGGCCTGGCGGGTGATGAGAAGGTCGCACAGGGTGCAGGACTTGATGTCGTCCAGGAACAGCCAGTCTTCCGTGAGAGGGATGACCTCACATTCGCCGGCGCAGACACGGCGCCAGAGCGCCAGGTGGTGCTTACGGGGGATCCGGTCTGCAGGAAACTCGCCGCAGATCACGCCATTGGCTGGCAAGCCATCCTTTGCCACGGGCCTCCCGGGCGGCTCTTCCGCTCCTCTTGCCGATACGAGGGAGTCTATCGACGCCCACGGACAAGTACAGGCGATGGAGCCCGGGTCCCTCAGGCCACGGCGAGTTTTGTCTCAGGGAGCCTGCCGGGGCGGGTTGCAGGCGTAGCGGGGCGGCGCGGCGGCCGGGTCGGTGCCGCCGCGGCGGGGCGTTTCAACGCTTGCCGGCGGATTCGATGAGGCAGCTTTCCTTGCTGTTGCCGGCATCGAAATGGGCCTGGAAAACCTTCGGCGCGCGGCCGCGGCCCGACCAGAGGTGTTCCTTGCCATCGACGACCAGCCGGTACTTGGGCTTGACCTTCGCACGCTTGCCGGCCTTGCCGCGGGCCTTTGTGGCCGTCTTGCGCTTGCCGGCCTTCTTTTTCTTCAGGTCTTCCGGGTCGAGACCCGTTTCCGCCAGCAGCTTGTTGATCTTGCGGATATTCGCCTCCCGGGCGGCTTCCTCTTTCTTCGCTGCCTTCGCTTTCTCGGCAGCGAGGACCTCGTTCAGGGCCTTGATGAGTTTTTCGAGCTCATCGATGGCGAGCTTGCGCGCGTCGGCCTTGAGCATGGTCTTGGAAGTCAGCAGGTCACGGAAGGTGGACATCGGTATATTCCTTTACTCTGGTATAGGCCGAAGATTATACACTTTGACCTCCAAATTAGTAATCATCGATTCCAGCGCGTAGAAACCATGGCTCGAGGCGAGAATAAATTCGGTGGCGCCCGTAAAAACTAATCGGAATACAAACGTGCAGGGGCGTTAAAGTATTTTCGGCGGCTGAATCCGTGCGATCCATCCGCCCGGTTAAACTATCCTTGCAATGCATTGAAACTCGTCTCTGTTATTCATGCATGACGTCGAGGCCATAGGCAGTCGATTGAGATTCCAGCTTTCCCCTGCCTGAGAATTAATAAGGCAGGGTTAATGCAAAGGCGGGAAACGATATAACCCGATACCGGGGGGAGGTATTTGCCGGGCCTTCGGGCCCGCCCGGTCGGCTCAGGCCTGGACCCGGATGGAGGCAACCGATTCCGTTTCGTCCTGATCGGTGTTCGGTCTTGCCAGCCTTACCAGCTGTTCCGCCGTCAGGCCGTGTCGTTCGCGCTGCTGTCCCTGCGAACCGTGCTCCACGAACTGATCGCGGATACCGGCGCGATGCACTGCTGCGACGATGCCTTCGCTGTCGAGGAACTCGCTCACCGCGGACCCGGCGCCGCCGGCAATCGCGTTCTCCTCGACGGTGAGGAATACCTTGTGGCCGCTGCTCAGTTCCCGGAGCAGGGCCTCGTCAAGCGGCTTCACCCAGCGCATGTCGACCACGGTGGCGCCCAACTGCTCGCCGGCCTCGAGCGCCTCCCGTAGCAGGGTGCCGAAATTCAGGATGGCGATGTCGGTGCCCGTGCGCACCACGACGGCCTTGCCGATCGGCATGGCCGTCATGTCGTCTTCGATAAGCGCCCCCGGCCCGGTACCGCGCGGATAGCGCACGGCTGCGGGCCCAGGATGCTGGTAAGCCGTGTAGAGCATCTGCCGGCACTCGTTCTCGTCCGACGGTGCACCGACCACCATGTTCGGGATGCAGCGCATGTAGGAGAGGTCGAAGGCGCCCTGGTGCGTCGGCCCGTCCTGACCGACGAGGCCTGCGCGGTCGATAGCGTAGGTTACATCGAGGTTCTGGATGGCGACATCGTGGATAAACTGGTCGTAGGCCCGCTGCAGGAACGTGGAGTAGATGGCCACCACCGGCTTCATGCCGTCGCAGGCCATGCCGGCGGCGAGTGTCACGGCGTGCTGCTCGGCGATGGCGACGTCGTAGAAGCGGTCCGGGAAGCGCCTGGCGAACTCCACCATGCCCGAGCCCTCGCACATGGCGGGGGTGATGCCGACCAGCTTGTCGTCCTTCTCGGCCATGTCGCACAGCCAGCGCCCGAATACGTCCTGGTACTTGGGCAGCTTGGGTTTCGGCTTGGCGGGCACCGGCATGGGGGCCGGCTTGTCGTCGGCCTTGGGCGCCTCGATCTTGTTGATCGCGTGAAAACCCACCGGGTCCTGCTCCGCGGGCTCGTAGCCGCGGCCCTTGCGGGTACAGATATGCAGGAACTGCGGACCCTTGAGGTCGCGCATGTTCTCGAGCGTCTGCACGAGCTGGGGCAGGTCGTGGCCGTCAATGGGGCCGATGTAGTGCCAGCCGAGCTCCTCGAACAGGGTGCCCGGGGCGACCATGCCCTTCATGTGCTCTTCCGTGCGCTTTGCAAGGTCCCAGGCCGGACGCATCTTCTTGAGGACCTTCTTGCTGCCCTCGCGCATGGTGATGTAGGTCTTGCTGGCCCAGATCTTGGCGAAGTAGGTCGCCAGGCCCCCGGTGTTGTAGCCGATCGACATCTGGTTGTCGTTGAGGACCACCAGCATGTTGGGACGCACGTCGCCGGCGTGGGCCAGGGCCTCGAAAGCCATGCCACCCGTGATGGCGCCGTCGCCGATAACGGCGACCACGCGACGGTCGATACCCTGCTTCTCAGCGGCCAGGGCCATGCCCATGGCGGCGGAGATGCTGGTGGAGGAGTGTCCGACGCCGAAGGTGTCGTACTCGCTCTCGCTGCGCTTGGGGAAGCCCGAGAGGCCGTCGGCCTGGCGCATGGTGTGCATCCGCTGCATGCGCCCGGTGAGGATCTTGTGGGGATAGGCCTGGTGGCCCACGTCCCAGACGATGCGATCATCCGGCGTATTGAAAATGTGATGGAGCGCGATCGTCAGCTCGACCACCCCGAGACCGGCACCGAAGTGCCCGCCGGACTGGCCCACGCTGTAGAGCAGGTAGGCGCGCAGGTCGTGCGCGAGCTGGTTCAGCTCTTCCTCGCTCAGGTCGCGGATGGAGCGCCCGGCGTCCACGGCATCGAGAAGCGGCGTGGCGGGGCGGACTGTCGGGATTTCTGCAAACATAGGTGAATAGTAGCGCATAATTCCGGCCCCTGTGACCCGTTATGCGTTCTGCCATTGATACGGATCAGTGATCCGTGGCGCCGATCCGTCCCGGTCGGTCTAGACGCTGTTGAGCGCCTCCCGCAGAACCATGGCCAGCCGCAGGTAGCCCGCCTCGTTCAGGTTGATCCCGTCGCCGCGGTAGAGCGCGGGATTCGGGCGCCCGTCCGGCCCGGCGAGGAGGTCGTTGGCGTCGATGAGGGCAACGCCGGGCTCGCTGGCGGTCCAGGCGGCCAGCGCTTCACTCATGGCCTCGATGCGTTCGTCGTCGCCCGGGTGCAGCGGCATCTTTAGCGGGGCGATCACGTAAACCATGGCCGTTGCCAGGTGACGCGCATTCAGGTCGACGAGGTCGCGGACCGCGGCCACGAGGTCGTCGGGCCGCTTGTCGTCCCGCAGGTGCAGGTCCGCATAGCTCGGCAACAGCACCAGGATCTCGGGACGATAGTAGCCGATCAGGCGGTCGTAGTAGTGGGTAATGTCCTCGATGGTCGCGTCGCCGAGGCCCCGCAGCAGCGTCGGGTGCGGGGCGAGCATGCCCGGCAGGTCGTCCCAGAGCGCAACACGCCGCCCGCCGACCACGAGCACCGGGTTCTCCGGGAGCGCAAGGGTCTCGTCCGCGCGGACGATGGCCTGCATTTCCTCTGCCCAGGCCTTCGGCGAAGGGTCCAGGTAGGCCCGGAACTCGCCGGAGACCAGCCAGGCGAGATGCAGCAGCGGCAGGCAGAGCAGGGTGCCGAAGAACATGCGTATGTTCTGCCACTCGAACATCAGCTGTCGCCTGGCCCCCGGTTCCCCCGCCCGCTCCGGAGTGTCGCCCAATCACCGGGATCGGGCAACGGCCGCCCTGTGACCCGCGTCGCAGCCCTGTAAAACAGCGCTGGCGCCGCGACGGGGTGGGGGTAGACTGTGCGGATGATCTACCAGCCTCACATCGGGGACGACGAGCTCTTCGCCGCGCAGCTGGAGATGCTCATGCAGAATGGCCGCGTGGCCAGCATGAGTTCCAACTTCATTGCGGCGCTGGCCGTCGTGGCGCTGCTCTGGCCCTACTTCGAGCTCACGCAGCTGCTGCTGTGGGCGTCGCTGGTATTGATCCTGCTGCTCCTGCGGTCCCTGCACATGAGCAACGCGCTGGCTGAACGGGCCTACCAGCGGGATCCGCGGCGCCTCTTCTGGCGCCTGATCTTCGGTGCGCTGGTGACCGGCGCGATCTGGTCGGTCACCTATATCGGCGTCGCGCCGCGGGTGCCGCTCACCATCCAGTATGTACTCCTGCTGATCATCGTGCTGATTACCACCATCTCGCTCGCCGTGATGGTCGTGGTCCGGGAGTATTTCCTGGTTTTTCTCTTCACCTCGCTGTTCCCCATCGGCTGGTGGAGCCTGGTGCATGTCTGGGAGCAGCCCCACAACCTGCTCGTCGGGCTGGTACTGCTTGCGGTCTGCGCGCTGTTGCTGGTGGTGAGCAACTGGATTCACGGCTCCTTCCGCTCGATGATCTCCCTGAGCTGGGAGCGGGAGGCGATGGCCCGGGAACTGGGCGAACTGACCGGATCCCTGCGCGACCGCAACCGCCAGCTGAAAGAGGCCCGGCGCCAGCTGACGGATCTCGCGAACATCGACGAACTCACCGGTCTCGGCAACCGCCGCCTCGTGAACCACGTGCTGCGCCAGGAGATCAACCGGGCCCGCCGGAACGGCGGCGAGCTCTCGCTTATCCTTATCGACGTGGACTACTTCAAGCTCTACAACGACACCTACGGCCACCCGGCGGGTGACGACGTGCTGCGGCGCCTGGGCGATATCCTCGCCAAGGCCACGAGCCGGGCGGGGGAGGTGGCAGGCCGTTACGGCGGCGAGGAATTCATCCTCATCCTGCCAGGGGCCGATGCAGCGATCGCCCGGCGCACGGCCGAGCGCCTGGCGGAGCTGGTCTACGAGGAGAACATCCCGCATCGCAGCTCCGGCAACAGCGACCGGGTGACGGTCAGCCAGGGGATTCTCACCGTGGCGCCGGACGGCGATATCGACCCGATCAATCTCATCGATGCGGCGGATGCAGCGCTCTACCAGGCCAAGGCCGAGGGTCGGAACCGGATGGTGGCGGCGTAGCAGGGCCCCTTCAACCCAAGGAACGGTTCAGCTCCCGGAGACATCCTTGAAGCGGTGGATCAGCCGCCGTTCCCGCTTGCTCGGGCGGCGGTTGGGGTTCGGCGTGATGCCGCCGGCGGCGCGTCGGGCGGCGGCCTCGGCCTCGCGGCGGGCGATGCTTTCGGCGCTCTCTTCGTAGAGCAGCCGCGCCTCGGGCGCGCCGCGGCGCTGGTCCGACACGGCGAGCACGGTGACCTCGCGGTCGTCCCAGCCCTGGCGGATGCGCAGTACATCGCCGGGGCCGATTTCCCTGGAGACCTTCACCCGCTGGCCGTCCATCTGCACCTTGCCGCCCTCGATGGCCGCCTTGGCGAGACTGCGGGTCTTGAAGAAGCGCGCGGCCCAGAGCCACTTGTCCACGCGCAGCCGGGTGAGACCCGGGTCGCTTCCGCCGCTACTCATGCCGCGACCCCGGGCATGATCTCGTCGAAGTGATGGATGCCCGGAAAGCGCGTATCCAGGCGCTTCTGCCGCTGGCTGTCGGGCTGCAGGAGGGTCAGCAGGTGGGCGATGCCGTACTCCCGGGCGGCCTCGAGCACGCTTTCCGTATCGTCGATGAACAGGGTGCGGGCCGGGTCGAAGGGATGCTGCGCCTGCAGCCGCTCCCAGAAGCGCTGCTCTTCCTTCGCGGCCTCGAACTGGTGCGATACGACCACGTCGTCGAACCAGGGGCGGATGTCGATCTCCGCCATCTTGATATCCAGGGTGACGGGGTGCGCGTTGGTCACGAGTACCACCTGCTTCGGGCTCTCGTGCAGCCGGCGCAGGAATTCCAGCGCGTGCGGGCGGATGCGGATCATGTGGCGGATCTCCCGCTTGAGTGCGGGAATGTCCAGGTCCAGGAGCTTCGACCAGTGGTCCAGGCAATACCAGGCCAGCGTGCCGTGCAGTTCGTCGAAGTGGCCGCGCATCCGCTCAAGGGCCTCTTCCGGGGAGATACCCTTGAGGTCTGCATAGCGCTGCGGCAGGTACTCGAGCCAGAAGTGGTTGTCGTAATGCAGGTCGAGGAGCGTGCCATCCATGTCCAGGAGGACGGTGTCGATGCTGTCCCAGTCAATCACGGTTGCTTGCTGCCCTCGGCTGTCTCCGGGTTACCGCACCATTATGCGGGTTTCGGCCCGGCGCTGCAGGGCCGGAGGGCGGGCCGGTGGTATGCTGACGGGGTGAAGGTAAGCCCATGACAGCCGGCCTGCATCCCACGGCCACCGACGCCCTGCTCGACCTCTGCGTTGCAGCGGGCGATGCCATCTGCAGCGAGTATGGCTCCAGCCGGGCAGACGAGTTCCGCGCCAAGGCGGACGACTCGCCGCTGACCCGGGCGGACATTGCCTCCCATCGCATCCTCGTCGAGGGGCTCGAACGGCTGGCCCCGTCGGTGCCCGTTCTCTCCGAGGAATCGAAACCGGCGGCCATCGCCGATCGGCGCAGCTGGGAGCGGCTCTGGGTCGTGGACCCGCTCGACGGCACGAAGGAATTCCTCGGCCGCACCGGCGAGTTCACGATCAACATCGCCCTCGTGGATCGACAGCGGCCGGTGCTCGGCGTGCTCTACCTGCCGCTGGAGCGCGCCGCCTGGGTCGGTGTGCCGGGGGAAGGTGCCTGGCGCTGTCTGCCCGACGGTGACGGCTGGGCCCGCTACCCGGTCAGCGCCACACCGCCGGCGCACGAGGGGGTGGTGGTGCTGGCCAGCTGGCGTCACCGCAATGCCCGCCTCGAGCGCGCCATCGCCTATCTCGAGGCTGCGGCGGGGCCCGTGCAACGGTTGAACAGCGGCAGCGCGCTCAAGTTCGTGCAGCTGGCGGCGGGGCAGGGGGATGTCTACCCCCGCTTTTCGCCCTGCAGCGAGTGGGACGTCGCGGCCGGACAGGCGCTGCTCGAGGCTGCCGGCGGCGCCGTACTGGGGCTGGATGGGCAGCCGCTCCGCTACAACGCCAGGGATACGCTCCTGAGCCCCCACTTCCTCGCGGTGGCCGACCCGTCGCTGCCGTTGCCGCGCGGCACCGAAAACGAGCGCTTCCCAAACGCCGGCAGCGTTGGAAGCTTCTTGTGTGCTTTTGGGGCCGGCTCGGCCGCCTCGGCCGGCGTGCGCTTGCGCGACGGCGCCTCCACGCCAATCTGGTCGGCCGTGATCAGGCCCTTTGTGAGGCCCATGTACAGGCGCGCGGCCGTGGAAAACCCGCTGCGAGGCCCCAGGCGCGGCTCCTTTGCCGAGAGCTCCAAAAGCTCTGGCGAAATCTTCCACGGCGCGAGCGCCGCAATCTCGGCGGCCGTCGAGTTTGGGATGCCCAGGCGTCGCACGATTTCCGTCTCGTTCTGCGCCTCCGTCGGTGCCGCCCGTTTGCGCTCCGCGCACTCTTTTGCGTGGGCCGCCATGCGCTCGGCCTCCGCTCGGTCCTCGAGGATGGTCAGCATCTGGTCGGCCGAGGCAAGGCAGTCGGGCGTCCACTTGCCCGTGTGCAAGAGCTCGATCAGCACCTCCTGGTTGGGGG
>CAJWWA010000061.1 GCA_913048495.1 uncultured Halieaceae bacterium | reverse complement strand
CCTACCACTACCAGGCGGGCGCCGTGGCGCACTCGGTTTGCGAACCCGCCGTGCTTTTCGATCACCCGGTGGGCGCCGGCAAGACCCTGGAACTTGCCATGGCGGCCATGGCGGCGCGCCAGCTGGGGCTGGCCTCCCGACCCCTCATGGTCGTCCCCGACCACCTGGTGGGGCAGGTCGCCGGTGATGTCGTGCGCTTCTTCCCCGCCGCGCGGGTCCTGACCCCCGAGGCCGGGGGCGGCTGGCGGCGTTGGCGGCTCTTCGCGCAGCTGGCCACCAGCGAGTACGACGTGGCCATCATCGGTCGGAGCGCCTTCACGCG
Organism: uncultured Halieaceae bacterium; assembly: GCA_913048495.1. Lineage (GTDB taxonomy): Bacteria > Pseudomonadota > Gammaproteobacteria > Pseudomonadales > Halieaceae > Pseudohaliea. Next base: position 14,183 of record CAJWWA010000061.1, on the reverse strand, counting down.
GCTCCCGGTTGATCGCGAGGCCCTGCGCGCGTTCGTGGCCGACGAGAAAGAGGCGTATCGCCGGGAGCGGGCCCAGTGGGAGGGCATGGATGGCGCAGACAAGGGCCGGTCTGGGTACCTGCTCAAGGCCCGCGCCGAGGCCACCCTGCGCCGCATCGAGCGCTGGGCCGAGAATGCCGGCAAGAAGGACCCGGGGCTCTGCCTGTCCGATCTCGGCATCGATCTCCTGCTGGTCGACGAGGCCCACGATTACAAGAACCTGAGCTTTATCACCGGCCTGTCGGACCTTCGCGGTATCAACCCCGACGGGTCGCAGCGCGCCATGGCCTTCCAGGTTGCCCTGCACGGCCTGCGGGCGCGAGGCGGGCGGGTGGTGTTCGCCACGGGCACGCCCATCGTCAACAGCGTGGCCGAGCAGTACACCATGCAGCGCTACCTGTGCCCGGATCGCCTGAAGGCGCTCGGCATCGAGCAGTTTGATAGCTGGGTCTCGGTCTTCTCCCAGCCGGAAACCCGTATCGAGCGGCGCCCGGCCGGCGACTACGGGCCGGTGACGCGCCTCGCTCGCTTTGCCAACCTCCCGGAGCTGCAGGCGCTGTGGGCCCATGCGGTCAACCACCTGCCCCGGTCGGTTATGGAGGCTGAGCAGCGCGAGCGCAATGCCGATCTGGCCGTACCCCGGCTCCAGGGTGACGCCTACCAGCGCGGCATCGCGCCCGCCTCGATCTACCAGCGGGGCATGACCCGCAAGATCTACCGCCGCTTCGACAACTTTGAAGGCAACGACAACGCCCTGGCGGCCATGACTGACGCGCGCAAGGCCGCCGCGGATGTCCGCCTGCTCGTGCCCGAATGCCCGCGCTTCCCGCAGAGCAAGGTGGTCCTGTGCGCGAAAAACATCCTGCGCACCTATCGCGAGTGGAATCACGAGCGCGGGACCCAGCTCGTGTTCTGCGACCTCGGCGTGCCCCACGACAGCGCGCGCATGGGCGCACTGCGCGACCTGCAGGCCCGCGCGGTGTTCGATGGGGAGGCCGCGCGCGAACTGGCGAACCTGCCCCAGGAGGACCTTGACGCGCTCGACCAGGACACCAGCGTATCGCTCTACGACGACCTCAAGGCCCTGCTGATCGCCGGGGGCATCCCGGCCGAGGAAATCCTGTTCGCGCAGACGCTGCGCACCGACCAGGCACGCCTCGACGCGTACGAGGCCGTGAACGACGGCCGCGTGCGGGTCCTCTGCGGCTCCACCGTGCGCATGGGCACCGGCATGAACGTACAGGAGCGGTTGGTCGCCCTGCACGATCTGGACGCCCCCTGGCGCCCGGCGGACCTCGAACAGCGCCACGGGCGCATCCTGCGCCAGGGCAACGTCCTGGCATCGCTCTACCCGGACTTCGCCGTCGCGATCTGGGCCTACGCGACCGAAGCCAGCTTCGACGCCGGCATGTGGGCCGCCATCGAAACGAAAGCCGGGTTCATCGCCCAGCTGCGCGCCGCCCAGGGCGACGTGCGTGAAATGGATGACGTCAACCTCGAGTCGGCCAACGCCGGGACCATGAAGGCCCTCGCCAGCGGCGACCCCCGGGAGCTTGAGCATGTGGAGCTCTCCCAGGCCCTGAAAGAACTCGAGGCCGGTCAGCGGGCGCACCTTCGCCGCTGCGCCAGCCTCAAGGGCGAGATCCGGCGCCTCGAAGAGGAACAGGCCGGCCTCCCGGCGCTACGGGACGCCCTGGCGGCGGACTGCCAGGCCCTGGCCCCGGCCCTGGACACACGCCACTACCGGCACTTCGGCACCCCCGCCGGGGTCCACTTCCTGCGCCAGAAGGAGGCCGCGGACGGCCTGCGAGAGGGCGTTGCCTGCCGCCGCAACCGGGTCGGGGCCGCCGAGCTTGGCACCTATCGCGGGCTCCCGGTGCAGGTCACGATCACCGCCGGGTGGGTCGCGTTCACCCTCGGCCAGGCACAGTCGCCGGTGGCGCACTATCACGCCTTCGCCGAGGTGAGCTGGAAAGGCCTGCTGGGCAGGCTGCACGAGGCCGCCGTGGCCCTGCCGCGCCGCCTCACCGCCCTGGAACAGCGCGCCCAGGCGCTGCCCCGGCTGATCACCGACGCCCGGGAGGGTAGCGAGCGCCCGTGTCCGTACAGCCAGCGCATTGCCGAAACCGCCGCCCGGCTCGATGAATTGCATGTAGCCCTCGGGCGCTATGGCGAACTGCCCGAGGCCATAGAAACGAACCCGGATTACCGGGCCGCCGCCCGGCTGGTCGGCGAGGCCGATGCGGATGCCGACGAGGCCGGGGACCCGGTGCGCGAACTGGAACTGCTGGCCCACGCGGCCGCCCTCGATGAGGCCTTCCGCCGGGGTATTGCCGACGTGCTTTCCCGCCCGGAGGACGCCCAGCCGGCAGCGCTGGCCGGGCTGCGTCAGGACATGGAGGCCATCGCACCGGAGACCGGCGCCCGGTACGAGGACGACTACCAGGCCCTGCTGCGGGATCTGGCCGACGAGGCGGCAACCTGGCGGGCCGGTGCGGCGGCTGCCAATGATGCCCCGGTGCCCGAGGTGGCGGGGGAGGGCGCCGACGCGGCACCGGCCCCGGCGCCCACGCTCGCGCCCGCGCCGGCCACGAGCGAGGCCTGGCCGGTGCAGGGAGACCTGTTCGCGGCCTAGCTGGCGGGGGAGGGCCGGTTCCGCCCGCACGGCGGGGGCCGGGCACTGCCGTTAGGGTGGGTTTTCAGAGAGCGGCGCAGGAGGCACGCGATGGACAAGGAACGGAACTGGGTCGCCAAGCACGCGCGGCGCTTCAACCGGGCGGCGGTGTACCGCGATCGGAAGCGGGATGCCAAGCGGGGCTACCGTAAGCACCGGGGCGGCGCCCGGGACAGCGAGGCGGGTTGAGCGGGGCGTTAATCGCCCCAATCGCTCCACGGCCGCGTGGCCCACCAGGCGCCGAAGATCCAGGCCATGGACAGAACGACGATCCCGCCGATGGCGCCGCCGTTCAGCCAACCGGACTGGTCGGCGATGTAAAGGGCAAGCACAGGCGGCCCATAAGTCACCAGGAGGTGCAGGCTGTGGCCGAGCAGAAACAGGCCGATCGCCTTCGTTTCGCTGAGCGCCTTGTCGATATCCACGCGGACCTCCGGGACGGGACATGCCGACGAGTTCAGCACACCGGGGCAGCCGCAACAAGGCGGCGCCGCCTTGCGGCGTACCGCCCGGTGGTGCCGATCTGTCTCAACAGGGCGTGATGGCTGCCCGGCGGCCCGGCGCTTTGGTAGGGTTTTGGGGAGGTACCGAATGGGCAACAAGGAGATCCCGATGCAGGGTGTTTCGTGGAGAGTCTGGATGCTGGCCGCCGCGCTGGGCGTGCTGCCCGCGGTCGAGGCCGCGGCCCAGACGAGTTACTACCGCTGCACGGACGAGTACGGCAGGCCCGTTTTCAGCCAGCGCCCGTGCGGGGAGGACGCGACGCGCAAGACGGTATCGCCGCAGCCCCGGCAGGCGGCACCCGCCGCCAGGGCGCAACCGGATGACGCGCCGACCGTGACCCCGGCGCCCCCAGCGGCTGAGCGCCCCCGGGGCGGCTGGGACAAGATCGAGGCCTCGAACCGGCTGCGGGATGTGCGGCGGGATATCTGGCGCCTCGAGGGGGTTGTCGCGGACCTCGAGGCCGAGCGGGATGCGAAGATCGCGGCACTGGACCGCAACCGCCACGCCGCCGCCAACAATCTCGCGGGCGCCACCTATCTCGAAAGCCTGGCGCGCGAGAAGCAGGGGGTGATCAGCCAGTACGAGTCGCGCATCAACTCCCTCTATCGCGACATCGAGCGACTGGAGCGCGAACAGGACGAGCTGCGCCGGGAGCACGACCTGTAGGGTGGCGGGGGCGGGGAAAATCCCGCGATTTTCCCGAAAAATCCGCAGCTTTTTCTGGCCTCGTCGGACACGTGCTGCCTAGCATGGCGCTATGGAACTACGCGCCCTGGAGACTCCCTTGCACATGCAGCTGCCCGACGAACTCCTGTTCCCCGAACACCTGGCCTTCGAGGCCGGAACCGTCATCGAGACGGAATCGGGGTCACTGACCTTCGACCTGAAGGTGGTCCGGCAATTGCTTTCCTTCAATGGCCTGCCGGCCTCGGCAGCCACTGATCTGTCAGCCTGCCAGCTCGCGTGCCTGTTTTACCGCTGGTACTGCATGCAACTCGAGCAGGGCGCCCCTCGGCACCGGGTCATGGACAAGCACCTGGATCATATTTCCACGCTCGCCGTGTATGCGCTGGCCGGGATGGAAGACGGCTACCTGGCGCTGACCTCCGGCCATGCTTGAGCCGGGTGTTTTCCTGCCATCGCCCGGGCCGCGCCAGCGATCGCTAGGGTGAGGGTTCCCGCGATGGACCAACAAGGAGAGGACATCATGCATCGCCAACCCCTTCGGGTCGCCCTGGCGGCCCTTCTCAGCCTGCTACTGACCGCCACGGCACACGCCGCGACCTTCCAGGGGCGCGTCGTGTCCGTCGCCGACGGCGACACGGTCACGGTGCTCACCGACGGCAACACCCAGCTCCGGGTGCGCCTGGCCAACATCGACTGCCCGGAGCGGGGCGGCCAGCCCTGGGGCCGGAAAGCCCGCGAAGCTGCCGCCGCGCTGGTGGCCGGCCGCCAGGTCCGGGTCGAAACCAGTGGCAAGGACCGCTACGAGCGCTATATCGGGACGATCTACGTCGACGGGCTCAACGTCAATACGCAGCTCGTGCGGGACGGGCATTGCTGGGTCTACACCCGGTACAACCAGGATCCCGCCCTGCCGGCGCTGCAGGCCGAGGCGAAGGCCGCCGAGCGCGGCCTGTGGTCCCTACCGCCGGCCGAGCGCCTGGAGCCCTGGCTGTGGCGGCGCCGCCATTGATCGGCGGCGGACAGGAGCCGCGCGTGGCTAGCGCCGAGCGCGGTGGATCCTCGGCAGGGTGTGGGGCGGTGCCCCGCTTCCCGAAGGCTCCGGGCCGGGCGCCGCGAGCGGTAGGCTGGGGGCCAACACCGTCGTCGAGGACTCCCGCCATGAGCTACCGACCCCCGCGCATCGTGATCGCCCCGGCCGCCCACCTGCTGGACGACCTGACGGATACCCTCTCGCTGCTCGACCGGGACCGCGACCCGTCGCTCGCCCTGCTGCGCTTTGGCGCCATTGGCAACACCGCCGCCCGGTTGCGGGCCTTCCTCACCCCCGCCACGGCGCCATGCGCCAGTGCTCTTGCTGACCGGGCCGCGACGCGCCTGCTGGCACTGGCGGATCGTCTTGGCCCGGCGTGGACTCCGCCGGCAGGTAGAACGGTAACCGCTCCGGCCACCCACCTGCTCGGGCTGCTGCGGGAAGAGGCTGCGTGCCTGCAGGCCGAGGCGGATGCCGGGAGGCGCCTTGGGCACCTGTACGCGCTCGGCAACACCGCCACCCGGCTGGCCGGGCTGCTGGCTCGCGAAGACGCCGCCTCCCCCGTGGGCGCGCGCAGCGGCTGAGCGGCGCATGGACCGCCCGGTGCTGCTTCAGATCGAGTGCGGGCGCGAGCCAGCCGTGATCGATGAGCGGCAGGCGCACGAGCTCGCCCTGCCCATCAGCGATGCCCACCACCTGGCGACGGTCCACCACTACTTCTACCGCCTCGGCGTCCCCGGTGAGCCCATGGCGCGCATCCTGCGCGTGCCCGGCGCTCTCATCGAGGACCTGAAGCTGCTCCACCGCTGGGCGCGACGCTAGCGCGTATGGCTGCGGCGCTCGACACCCATGGCGAGCTGGTCCTTCGGGCCGAGCGCTGGCTGCGCCAGTGCGCGGGCTGCTCGGTGGTCCTGCGCGACCCCATGCGCACGCACAACCAGGAGCAGCCCGACGCGATCGGCTGGCGCGATCATGTGTCCATCCTGATCGAGGTTAAGACCTCCCGGGCCGATTTCCTGGCCGATGCCAAAAAGCCGTTCCGGCTGCAGCCCGAGAAAGGCATGGGCGACTGGCGCCTCTACCTCTGCCCGCCGCAACTCATCCAGCCCGAGGAACTGCCGCCCGGCTGGGGGCTTCTCTGGGCGCTGCCGAAGATCATCCGCCGCGTGCACGGCCTCCCGCGCGGCAACTGGTGGGGACAGCCGCCGCTGGCGGGCAACAAGCAGGCCGAGACGATCCTGCTCAAGTCTGCGCTGCGGCGCCTGGATCGCCGGGGCTATCTCGAGGCCGTCTACGACCAGTCTTGGCTGGGTGGGGCAGGGGAGGGCGCGCAGGCCCCCTGAGCCGGCAGGTGCCGGCGGGAGAGCGGTCTAGCCTTCGGCTTCGGCGGACTTGTCGCCAGCGGCAGGCGCTTCGGGCTTTACCCTGATCCTGGAGGAGGGCTTCGGGGCCGCTTGCGGGTACCGGGTCGGCTTGGCAACCGTCACGCCGACCACTTCCGCCGCATCCTGATTGAGACCGCGCACGCCCGTGACCGGGTTCACGCCGATCAGGCCTTGCCGCAGGCGCATCACCAGGCGGCTGGGCGTGTCGCTATCGCCGGTATCAAACGCCATTCTGTTCGCCTCCATTGCCCGAACCCTGCGGGTCCAGGGTCTTTTCAGTCAGAAAGTAAACTATACCGATGTCCTCCACCGGCAGCAAAACCTCCTCCACCCCGGGTATCTCCTCGGGGGCCCCGGTCTCATCGACCCAGCTCACCGTTTGAAGCCCGAGGTGGCCGACCGCTGGCCGTGACGGCCACTCGCGCACCCAGCCACCCATCCGCCGCCCGTCCCGCAACTCCACCATCACGAAGCTGTTCTTGCGTTCGTTGAAGGCCCGGTACCACTCCGAGGCGAAGGATGTTTCACCGGACAGGCCGACCCGGCTCATCAGCCGGTGTAGCGGATTGCGGTTGGCAATGCCCACCGCCACCACACCCAGGATGACGGCCAGCAGGAGCGATAGGGGCACCTCGTAACTCGCGGGCCACCAGCCCTTGGCCTTCAGGGGTGCGATCAACCCTTGAATGATCGCTGTGAACAACAGTGCCTGGATGATGCGCTCGAAATGCGACGGGCGGTCATAGGGTGTAAAGCCATAAAAGATCCAGGCGGTGAGAAAGCCCGGCAGCAGGAACTCCAGCGCCTCGATCAACCCCGTCGTGATGTCCGCCATCGCTCGCTGCCCGCCTTGCCCGCTCCCGTTCAATGTAGCACGCAGGCCCCACCCGGCTAGCGCCGGGCGGTGCAGGGCAGGCCATGGGCCGGGCAGCTTTCCGGCCCAGCGGCAGGGTGGTGCCGCGTCGGCGAGGGTGTCCCCGAACCCAACGGAGGCACACCGCCATGACCGCAGATTCCATCCGACTCACCCTCGACGCCCAGGCCATCCTGTCCCGCAGCGAACTGTTCTTCGAGAACCAGGGCGCGTGCATCGGTGAACTGGCCCAGAACGGCCACCGGGCCGGCGCCAGCACCATTACCTTCGACTGGCAGGCCGACAGCCAGACCCTCTGCTACAGCGACGATGGCGAGGGCATTGCCGACTTCGCCGACCTCCTGCACAAGGGGCAGAGCCATTGGGAGCGTGCCGAAGCCTGGGTGGAGCAGCCCTATGGCCTCGGCTTCCTCGCCTGCCTGAACTGCGGCGCGGAAACCATCACGGTCGAAAGCGGCACCCGGCGCCTCGGCCCCGTGCGCTGCCGCGCCCTGCTGGATGGCGACCCCGCGCCGATCACGGACCTCGACGCGCCCGTGGCCGGTACACGCATCCACCTGGCGGGGGTGCCCGCGAGCGAGCGGCCTCGCCAGAGCACCTTCGAGGGCTTCCCGATCCCGGTCATCATCGATGGCAAGCCGGTTGACCGCCGCTGCGCCGTGCAGGAGGACACCCACCACGTCCCGGTCATCGGCCTCGGCGTGCTGGTGACGACCCGCCCTTACGCCGCCCCCCTCGACGGCCTGAGCCTCGCCCGGCAGATGCTTCGCGGCCCCTCGGACAGGCCCTCCGCGACCCTGCCGGCGCTGTTCCTGAACGGACTGCCGACCAGCGCGCCGTCCGTGCAGGGGCGACGGCCTTACAACTGCCATGCCCTGCACCTCGATCCCCGTCTCTTCGCGGCCGTGATGCCCGACCGCGCGCGCCTGACCGAGGCCAGTGCCCGGACGCTCGCGGAGCGCTGGCTCGATCACCTCATCCGGTGCGCCAATGCGGGCATCGATGCCACCCCCCACGCCGAGCGCAACATCGGCCATTGGGTCGATCGGCACTACAACCTGCTGCGCACCCTCGGCCGGCTCGACGTGCTCGACGATCTCGATGTCGTGCCACTGCAGGCCGCCGGGTTCCTCGTGCCCGATGCGTTCAATGGCGACGGTGAGCAGGTGTTCGGGCTGCGTAAGCACGGCCCGGTGTCGCGACAGGATCTCGCCGATGATCCCCGCCCGGTGGTGTTCAGCGGCGACCCGGACCTGCCGGTCGATGGCGTGGACGAAATGACGCTGGACGAGCCGGGGGGCGTCGAACTCCTGCACCGCGCCGCCTACCTCGCGGCGCACGAGGCGGTGGTCATCACCCAGGGCGGCCTGTCGCCGACCCACTGGCTGTGCCAGCAGGCGCGCAAGGATCTCCCCCGCGACTTCCCGGTCAGCGTGTCCTTTACCGCGCACTGCGCATGCGCCGGCCATCTCGACGCCTTCCCGGTGGCCCTTGCCAGCCCGCTGCACCTGAATGGCCCGCTCGGCGAGGTGTACTGGCACGAGCCGCTGCCGGTGCGCGACGACCAGAGCGCGGCGGCAGAGAGCGCGGCGGACACGGCCCGCGTTCCGGCAGTGCGCATCCTGCTGCCCCTTGAGGGCTGGCAGGTCGGCACCGACGCCGTGCGCGTCGTCTCCGATCTGCTCTACCCCGCGGCCAGCGAGGACAACGATGACTTCTCCCTCGACCTGGAACTCACCGCCGAGGCATGGACGGCCCAGGCAGCCGCGTCCCAGGGCGTCGCCGCGCTGGTGACGGCCGCGCTCGAGCGTTGCCGGACGTTCCTGCGCGATCACGCGGGCGAGACCGTCCAGCTGACGATCGGCGAGGACGGGCGCGTCACGGTCGCATGAGGCTCTCGGGCGGGCGTTTCCCTCGCCCGCACGAGACCGGATCACCCGTGAAAGGGTAGCCCCACCAGACACAGGAACGGATGCCACAGGAGGCCCGCCATGAAACTCACCCTCAACCGCGACACCGTACTGCCCGCACTCATGGGCGTTGCCGCCGTCGCCAAAGGCGGCCGGCAGGGGGAGGTCGGCCACGACCGGCTGCTCCTCGAGGCCGACACCTCGGGGATCACCCTCATCGCCTGCAGCCCCACGCAATGCCAGCTGGTGGCGCGCGCCGAGGCCGTCGTGGTAACACCAGGCCGCGCCGTGCTCCCGGCCAGCAAGCTGCTGGACATCGCCCGCGCCCTCGGCAATGGCGCCAGCCTCGACCTGTCCCGGTCAGGGAAAACGCCCGTGGGCCGGGTCACGCTCCGCGCCGGTCGCAGCATGTTTCGCCTGCAGGGCACCGACCCCGACAGCTTCCCGGTGATCGAGACGCCGGAACGCCTCGCCTCCCTCGCCCTCGGCGCCGGGGACCTGGCGACCGCGCTCGAACAGGTAGCGCCCAGCATGGCGAACAACGACGTGCGCTACTACCTGAACGCCGCGCTCGTGGACATGACGGCCCAGCCCGCACGACTGGTGACGACCGATGGCCACCGGCTCGCCCTGCGCCAGCTTCCGGCCACCGCCGAAAGCACCGGGGAGGGCAAGTTCCTCCTGCCGCGCGAGACGGTACTGCTCCTGGCCCGCCTTCTGCGGCAGCGCACCGAGGGTGAGGCCGTGTCGGTGGCCCTTGGCAGCACCCTCGCCGAGATCGCCGTGGGCGAACTGCGCCTCACCACGCGCCTCGTGGACGGCAGCTTCCCGGACTACGAGCGGGTCATCCCCTCCGAGCACGACCAGACCGACGCGCTGGAGATCGACCGGGGCGACCTCACCGGCTCCCTGAAGCGCATCCTCGCCGGCAGCGAAAGCGGCAACCGGGGCGTTCACCCCGTCGTGCTCAGCCGCGCTCAGGGCGGCCTCGCCCTCGACGCCAGCGGCGGGCAGGACGACGAGGGCGCCGCCCACGACGAGATCCCCATGCGCTACCAGGGCGAGGGCGACATCCGCGCCGCGTTCAACCGCGGCTACCTGGCCGACGCCGCCAGCGTGATCCACGAGGACCGGCTGCACCTCCACCTCGGCCGCTCCCCGAGCACGCCGGGCACCCTGCGCGGCGCCGACTCCAACGACCTGCGGGTGGTCCTGATGCCCGTGCGACTCGAGGGCGGGTAATCCCACCCGCCCTCCGGCAACAGAAGGAGGCTCCCATGGCCCTTCACAGCCTGAATCGCGCAACGCCGGCGGCCGAGGCCCCGGCCTGCGCGCTGTTCCAGCACGACCTCACCCTGCGCCTGCGGCGCCGGGAGGGCGGCCAGTTCCGCGCCCTGCTGGTCGCACGCTACAACCGGCTGCAGAGCGAGCGTTACGAGGCGGCCTGCGCGCTCCACGAGGAACTCCGGGCCGTCCCCGGCCGCCAGCGGCGCGCCCACTTCGAGGCCCAGGTGCCCGAGTCCCCCTACCGGCTCCTGCTGCGTGCCGAACTGTTCCGTGGCAGCCGTGGCCGCCTTTGCGCCCCGCGGCGCCTGGCGTTCCCCGAGCTGCGCCTGCGCGGCCCCCTGGCGGTGGTGGCCGCCGGGGTGAGTCTGCGCATCGGTGCCGATCGCTCGCGTGTCACCGCCCGGATCACCGGGCCGGAAGACCCCCTGGCCGACACGGCCCGGCACCCGCTCCTCGAGGCGCTGGCGTTCGCGCTCGCGCACTACCCGTGGTGCCGCCGGGAGGGCGGCGTCCTGCGCGGGCGCACGCCGGGGCGGCCAGCGGCCCTCGTGCGCTTCTTCGGTGGCGACGGCCTGGCGGCCGCCCAGGCCGAATTCGGCATCCCGGCAAGCCAGCGCCTGACCTGGCGGCGCTACCGGGCGCAGCAGCCGGCCGGCCCCGTAGCCGGGTCCCGGCCGGCCGACCTCCTCGCACAGCTCACCGGCGGGGGTGGCGGACGCGCCGCGGAGGCGGTGGGGCCTGCGGCCTTCCGCCCCCCGCGCGCAGCGGCCGGTGCGCTGTGAGGGTGGCCGTTCACCCACGGACACGGAGAGCCCCATGAGCACGCAGCAGGACAAGCTCGATGCGCTGTGCGACTACCTGGAAATGGACGTGGCGGAGGCGCTTGAAGCGGCCGCGTTTGACGGCGTGGCCGCCGGCGCCTGCACGCGGCCGGATTGCGATTTCGTAACGGAGGAGATCGAGCCCGACAGCCGGGACGGCTGGTGCGACGACTGCCGGGCGAATACCGTGGCCTCGGTGATGGTGCTGGCCGGCGTCCTTTGAGCGGCCGGGCCTAGAAGCGGAAAGAGGGCGCGGACTGGTCCGGACCCTCGGGCACCGGCCCTGCCGATGCGGCCGCCAGGAATCGGTCCTGTCCGACCCAGGGGGTCTCCGCCGGGGCGGTGGCCGCCGGCTCGAAAATATCCTGCAGCGGGAGGTAGTCCGCCATGCGCTCCGGGGCTGTCCGCAGCTGGTCCACCAGGTCCGCGCGGCGGACAGCGGGCAGGTCCGCGAACCGCGCCAGGGCACGGTTCGCCAGCGCTTCCGGCCCCTGCTCACGCGCCCGCTCGGCCATGAGGACCGCGGCGCCCGGCGTCTCGGCCATCGCCACCAGCGCGGCGAGCGTCACAGCCTCGGGAAGACCCCCTCGCTGGCGCGCCTCATCGATCCACAGGCCGGCCATGCGGCGCGCGACCGACTGATCCGCGCCCAGCGCATCCAGGTAGAGACCGACCCGGGCGACCGCCGGGGACGATACGGCCGCGGTTAGCGCCTGACGGGGCGCGGCGTGATCAGCCGCAGGCCCGGCTGACGCGTCGGGCACTGCTTCGCGCGTGGCCAGCTGCGCACCGGCTGCGAGCGCCAGGACGCCGGTCACGCGCGCCAGGTTCGCACTGACCCGCCGCGCCCGGGCATCGCCGTGGAGTCCGGGGGATAGGCGGCTCAGCAGCTGCACGGTCGCCGCCGCGACGCGGGCCTTCGAGGCCTCCCCAAGCGGGGTGGCGTGGCGTTTCTCAGTCTTGCGCATGCTCCCTCCGGCAGCCTGCTGGCGTAGCGCTTTGTTGCAGCGTAGGGCCGGGGCCATAGGCCGCCAAGACCCCGGGCGCCGAATGCGGCAGAGGTGCCGCATCGCGGCCGCGGCGATCCGTCAAAGGAGCGCGTCCGCGTCGTCCAGCTCCCGCTCGAGCGCGCTCAGGTAGCCGTCGACCTCCTGGAGATCCTCGAGCGTCCCGACCTCGGCCGCCACCCGCGCCAACTCCAGCGCGCCGCTGGTGGCCGCGAGCAACAGGCCGGCACGGTCCGGGGCAAGCGGTCGCCCCTGCAGGCGGTCCTCCAGGCGCTCGCCACGCTCGCGCACCACCTGGTAGCGCGCGGTGATCTGTTCCCGGTTCTCGCCCATGATCCGGCCCTCTCGCCGCTCGGTTGGGGCCACGCTACGACGCCCCTGACAGCCCGGCAAGCGAAAACCCCGTATTTCCCGCGGCAATGCCGCTTTTCTCCACCCGGGTAGGGTGCTCCTTCCACCGGCCATCCCGCCAAGAAGGAGACACCGATGTCCCAGCAACACCTGTACGAGGGCCGTCCCGGTGGCGCCGTCACCGTCGATGGCGAACCGCTGCCGCTGCGCCTGGATCTGTTCAACCACAGCCCCACCGGCTTCGCCTGGGGCTACCACGGCAGCGGGCCGGCCCAGCTGGCCCTGGCGATCTTCGCCCACGAGTTCGGCGACGACCCGGATGCGCACCCGGCCCACTACCAGGTGTTCAAGAGCGCCGTGATCGCGTGCCTGCCCGGGGACGTACCCTGGCGCCTTTCCTCGGCGGAGATCCGCGAGGCCGTGCGGCGCTGCGCGTGAGGGCCGTCCCGGTCTGCGGGCCGGGAGGGCAGGGCCCGCCCCGCTACCGCGGGTGGGGCGGCGAGAGGCTGTGGGCACCCCCGCCATTCCCGCCGCCGGGTGCCGGGGTCGCCATCTCGCTAGGTTGGCTTCTGCGGCCAGGCCGCACCCGACAACGACGGAGGCAAGACAATGAGCGACACCCAGCAGGAAACCCGGGCGGCCTTCGAGGCCCGCCTCGCCCGCGAGGCCGAGGAAAGGCGGCGACAGCGGGACACCGCGCGAACCGAACTGCGCCAGGCGCTGGCCGGCGCCATCCAGACCTTCGGCATCACCGCCATCGAGGTCACCTTCGACGGCAGCGGCGACGAGGGCGCGATCGAGTCGATTGCCTATGATGCCGACAACCGCGCCGGACTGGAGGACGAACGCTTCCCGCTACCGGCCGGCGCGGGCTACCCCCGTGGGGGCGCCACCGAGGAGGGCGTGCTCTTCGACGATCTCATCGAGAGCTACGTCGATCTCGTGCTCAGTGAGTGCGGGGTGAACTGGCACGACAACGAGGGTGGCTTCGGCACCTGGACCTACGACCGCGAGCGCGGCTTCTGCCTGTCGGTGAACCAGCGCTTCATCGACTACGGCGAGGCCCACGGCGCCCAGGCCGGCTCGCTCGACGACTTCCTGGCCGGCGCGGGGGGCGCAGTATGACTTCGCCCGTGTTCCATGCTGAAAGCAGCGCCCGCCTCTGGGGCGGCACGCCCGAGGACTACCAGCCGATCCACGACTGGTTCGACGCGACCAAGGAGGTCATGCCTGACTTCCGCCACCGTGCCCTGCGGCATCACAGCCACGGCATCTTCGAGGCCGAGCGGGTGTTCGGCCCGTACATCGTGAACAGCGACGGGCACCGCGTCCCGGTCCGCTACATTGGCGAACAGCACGTCAAGGAGGACTGCGGCGGCATTGTCCCCACGGTGAGCGACTGGCTCTCGAAGCTGCCGGTGGAGGGCTGGATGGCCCGGGCGGTGCCGACGGTGCTGCGCGCGGCGAGAAAAAGGTGGTCGTTTGGAATCCTCCGGAATTACCGTCGTCGTCTGCGTCATCGTCGTCGTCGTCCAAAGCTGCTGAAACAAAATCGAGTGCGACCTTGAAGACGAAAGCAACGGTGGCGGTAAACATGGCTGCAAAAAAAAAGAC
>CAJWWA010000060.1 GCA_913048495.1 uncultured Halieaceae bacterium | reverse complement strand
TGGCGGCCGGCTATGGCGTGGGATTTTCCACCGCGGCGCACGCGGTGGCATGCCGGCAGGCGGACGTGATCGTCCGGCCGCTGGACGAGGACTCGGCGGCGTTGACGACCTACCTGCTACATCCCGAGGGCGCGATGTCGGAGCCGCTGCGCCACTTCATCGACCGTGCTCAGCGTGTCGGCCATATGCCGTTAGATACGCAACGGCTCGCATGAGGCTGCTTCAGGCGGGTTGGGGCGATGCCATTTTGGTCAAGGTGCCAGACCTGTTTTGTCATAGCGGGGTTCCATTGACGCGGTGCACGGGCGTGCTGCACTCAGGCTGCTCGCGCTTGCGGTTGGCATCCTGCGATGAGACTTGCATGCCCATCGCGTCGCGTCACAGCGAAGACGCGCGGCGCAACAGTGCTTGCCGTATGCGCATCGGCTCTGGCGTGTTGAGCTGATCGCGCTTTACTGGGCCTTTTCCCCTGCAAAGACTTTGGCCTGGTTATCCGGGTCAGGCATGGTGCCCGCGAATGACGCTGGTGACAGCATGTTTCGCGGCTTGCGAATTGTGAGTGATGGCGCCATGCGCGGCAAGACGCACATCTCGCAACGAAACCGGCGGCATCGTCGATGCCACGGTCTTCGCCGCTTCGCCACTTGCTCGTTTCGCCCGGAGACTTCTGGACGGCCACGCACGTCGCCTGTACGGCGGGTGCGTGTGCGTGGACTCGGTGCGATGACGAATGGAGGCGCGCGATATGCCGAAGTCGAGCAGCCTGGCCGATGGTGCCAAGACCTACTACCGCCCGATCGAGGCGGCAATCCGCTGGAGCGGATTGCTGCGCTTCGAGCGGCGCATCCTGGCGACCTTGGGACAGCGGCCTCTACCGGAGGCAACGGAGTTTCCGCGCTGGCCGATGCTGCGGTTGAACGCCGAAAGAATCTTCGATGCGCTGGCTCACGGCGAGATGCCGTATAGCAAGGAGGGTTTGGTGCGGGACACGCAGGGCCTGACGATGGACGACCTGTCGCTGACGGTGCGGCACGTCGACCTGAAAGCCTGGATGGCGTACTACTACCCCGGCGAGAAACCGGCGTTTCTGTTCGATGAGATCGAGCGTGCACTTCACCCGGCGATCAGCCTGGACACAGTGGGCGCATTGCTGGCCGAGCGGGAAGCGATCAAGGCGCGGCTGGCGGAACACTTGGGCGTGCACGAGACGCTGCGCGCCGAGCACGAGGCGCTGCTGAAGACGCACGCCGCCTACACGGCCGACGCGGAGCGTGCGAGCACGCCTGGGCCGCGCAGCGAATCGACCTACCTGAACATCGTTGGCGGGTTACTGACGCTACTGCTGGGCAAGTCTCCCAGCGGCATGCCGTATTCCAGCTTCCTGACGCAGGAAGCCATCATCAGCGCGATGGTGGCGCACCACGGCAACGCGATGGGCATCACCGAGCGCACGCTGCAGGCCAAGTTCGCACTGGCTCGGCGCAATCTGCAGAGCACAAATTCCTGAGCGATGCCAGACCGTATCTGCGGTCGCGGATGCCGCATTTGCGGTGTCTTTCCTCAGCGCGGCGTTCTTAATGCGAGTCACGCCAATCAGCGCCTCTGAGCGTTAAGGAGTGACCCTCATGTCTTCGCAGACCACCGCCACGGCGGCACCGACCGAGCACCGCATCCTGCGCCGCGCCGAGGTCGAAGCCAAGACCGGCTTCAAGCGCGCGCACATCTACAGCCTGATGAAGGAAGGCAAGTTCCCCAAGGCGCTGCGCCTGGGCGTGCGCGCGGTGGGCTGGGACTCGGTGGAGATCGAACAGTGGATCGCCGATCGCCTCAAAGAACGCGCCTGACGCTTCTTCTCGGTTCATGCCATTCGACGAGGAGAAGCCCATGCAGGTGGTGTCCATCATTTCGACCAAGGGCGGCGTGGGCAAGACCACGACGGCGGCCAACCTGGGCGGCTTTATCGCCGATGCCGGGCTGCGCGTGCTGCTGCTGGACCTGGACGTGCAGCCCACGCTGTCGAGCTACTTCACGCTGGACGCGCGCGCGCCCGGCGGCATCTACGAGATGCTGGCCTTCAACGAGCGGCGCATCGAGCAACTGGTGTCACGCACCGCGATCGCGGGCCTGGACCTGGTGCTCTCCAACGACGACCGCGGCGAACTGAACACGCTGCTGCTGCACGCTCCGGATGGGCGCCTGCGACTGCGCCATTTGCTGCCCGTCTTCCGCACGCACTATGACCTGCTGTTGATCGACACCCAGGGCGCGCGCAGCGTGCTGCTGGAGATGGCGGTGCTGGCGTCCGACCTGGCGCTGTCACCGGTGACGCCGGAGATTCTGGCCGCGCGCGAACTGCGCCGCGGCACACTGCAACTGATCGAGGACATCGCGCCGTATCGCCACCTGGGCATCGAGCCGCCGCCGCTGCGCCTGCTCATCAACCGTGTGCATCCGGTGTCGTCGAACGCGCGGCTGGTCCAGCAGGCGCTGCGACAGGTGTTCCAGGAACAGGCCGGCGTGCAGGTGCTGGACACCGACGTGCCGGCCATCGAAGCCTATCCGCGCGCTGCGACACGAGGATTGCCGGTGCATCGGGTGGAGTACCGGCGGCCAGCTGGGCGCACGGCGCCCGCGGCGCTGGACACCATGCGCACGCTGGCCGGCGAGCTGTTCCCCGCGTGGCGGGAGCGCTTCGCGCTGGTCACCGGCCGGGCCGATGCGGGAGGGGCCAGCCATGGCGAGCGCACATGAACTGGCGCGCGGCCGTGAACGGCTGCGCGCGCTGATCGAGTTCGCGCTGGGCGAAGGCTGGCGCGTGGTGCGCACGTCCGGCGGGCACCTGAAATTCACGAAACCAGGCTGCGCGTCGATCTACACCAGTTCGACTGCGAGCGACCACCGTGCCGACCGCAATGCCCGCGCGCAACTTCGCCGCGCCGACCGGCAGGCGCAGGAGAACGGCCGTGGCTGAGCTGACGCCGCAGGACATGGCTGCCAAGCTGCTGGCCACCGGCTTCGAGCGCAGCGGCCCTTCGGCCGCGACCTTGAGCGACCCCATCGCCGACACGCCGATGGTGGTGACGCTGGACCAGTTGCGGCCCTACGACCACGACCCGCGCGTGACGCGCAACCCGGCCTATGCGGAGATCAAGGCGTCCATCCGCGAACGCGGGCTGGACGCGCCCCCCGCGATCACGCGCAGGCCGGGCGAGGCGCACTACATCATTCGCAACGGCGGCAACACGCGGCTGGCGATCCTGCGCGAGTTGTGGAGCGAGACCAAGGAGGAGCGCTTCTTCCGCATTGCGTGCCTGTTCCGCCCGTGGCCGGCGCGCGGCGAAATCGTGGCGCTGACCGGGCATCTGGCCGAGAACGAGCTGCGCGGCGGGCTGACCTTCATCGAGCGGGCCTTGGGCATCGAGAAGGCGCGCGAGTTCTACGAGCAGGAAAGCGGCCAGGCGCTGTCGCAGAGCGAACTCGCGCGGCGGCTGACGGCCGACGGCTATCCGGTGCCGCAGTCACACATCAGCCGCATGAACGATGCGGTGCGCTATCTGCTGCCGGCGATCCCGACGCTGCTGTACGGCGGATTGGGCCGGCATCAGGTGGACCGGCTCGCAGTGCTGCGCAAGGCGTGCGAGCGCACCTGGGAGCGGCGTGCGCTGGGCCGCACCGTGGCCGTGGACTTCGCCTCGTTGTTTCAGGACGTGCTGACGCAGTTCGACACACAGCCGGACGACTTCTCGCCGCAGCGGGTGCAGGACGAGCTGGTCGGCCAGATGGCCGAGCTGCTGGAGGCGGACTACGACACGCTGGCGCTGGAGATCAACGACAGCGAAAACCGCCAGCGTGCGCTGACCAGCGAACCGGCGGCGCCGACGCCACCGGCAGCGCCTGTCGTGCCTGCTGGTCCTCCCCCGCCGGTCTCCGCGCCTCAGCAGCCACCCGCCTCGTCCGTGCCGCGCGACACCACGCCGGTCGCGCCTTCGGCGCCAGCAGCGACACCGCCTGCACCGCTCGAAGCGCCGGAGGACCAGCACGGGCAACGCGACGAGCGCCTGCAAGGGCACATCGTGACACCGGCACCGACCACCGAGCGCCTGCAGTCCATCCAGCGGATGGTCGCGGACCAGCTCGGCGACAAGCTGCCCGACTTCGAGGCCGATGCGCTGCGTGCGATCCCCGTGCAGGCGGGCGGGCTCTATCCCATCTCGGACGTCTGGTACGTCGAGCCGGGGCTGGACGTGCCGGATCGCCTGCGCGTGCACATCGCGCAGTTCGCGCGCGAGATCGGCGAGGAAGCGGCGGTCGCCGACCACATCGAGGCCAGCGTCGGCGGCATCGGCTTCGTCTGCGTGGCACCGGCCGTGGGCCAGGCGAAGGCGCTGCCGGCGTTCGCGCGGGCGGTGCTGACCCTGCTGCATGTGCTGAGTGCGGCTCCGCCCTCCGCGAACGGATTGGACCGCGCGCGGCTGGCCGACGAGCTGGCGGCGCTGCTGCATGGCCACGGCGGCTCGGCCACACGCCTGAGCGATGCTGCGCTGGTGAAGCTGTTCCGTCTGCTGCGCCTGGCGCGCCGGCTGCTGGATCTGGAAGCCGGCGTAGCGAGCCAGGATTCCTGAGCGCAGGAGGCTCCCGCATGTCGGCACCGCACCCACTCAACCAGGCCGTGATCGCCCAGGCCCTGCATGACCTGCGCAACGGCCAGTTGCGCCGCTGCAAGGCTATGGGCTTCGGCGAGGAGGAGCTGGATGCGCTGAAGCACCCCGAACTCGTGAGCATGCTGGTGAATGCCACGGTGTCGTGGTGTTCGGTGTCGGTGAACCGGGAAGTGTTGAAGCGGCTGCTGAGCCAGGTGCACGACGTGGAGCGGGAGATCGCCACGGTGGACCGCATGCTGCGCCTGGGGGCGAGCACGGAGATGGTCAGCAAGTTCTACGGCCTCACGCATCAGGAAGTGGCGCTGCGCCGCGACATCCTCGGGCTGCCCAAGCGCAAGGGCCGGCATCCGGTGCTCGACGAGGCGCAGGACGTGGCCTTGTGGGAGCGCTGGAAGGCCGGCGTCTCCGAGCGCCATATCGCCCTGACCGACGACATGGCGATGCTGGCGCTGACCATGGATCTGGCCGAGGCGCTGAGCCTGCCGATGTCGGTGGTGTGGGCGGCGATACGCAACTGGATCGACCAGGGGCTGGTGTAGGCCATGACCACGGGTGGCGCACCACGGCGCGAAGGCCCGGTTGCGCTGTCGGCGTTGTTCGACGAGGCGCTGCGGCACCTTGAGCCGAAGGAACCGGCGCAGGGCACGGCGCCGAGCCAGGACGGCTTTCTCTACAGCGGCAACCGCCATGAGAGCGTGCCGCGCCGACTGTTCCTCGACCGGCGCCTGACCCCGCTGGAACGCAACGCTTGGCAGGTGTTCCGCCTGCAGCTCAACGACGACGGCGTGACCGCCTTTCCCACCTACGACCAGCTCCGCCCATATCTGGCGTCCATGCCCTGTGCGGCGCAAGCCTCGCACGAGACCGTGGCGCGCGCCTTGACGCTGCTGCGGCTGACGCGCTGGCTCAGCCTGGTGCGGCGGCGGCGCGATCCCAAGACCGGCCGCATCCAGGGGAACCTCTACGTGCTGCACGACGAACCGCTGTCGCCCTTCGAGGCGATGCAGCTCGACCCCGACTATCTGGGCCTGGTGAGCCAAGCGCTCACGCACGCGGCGAAGGCGGTGCAGGTCGTGGGCATGAACACGCTGCGGGAGATCGCCGAAGACCCGCTGCTCAGCGGGCGCACGCTGCCGACCCGCCTGCAGGTGCTCGCGCAGCGCATGGCACGGCATGGCTGGACGACGCCAGGTTATCCACAGGAGGGTGCGGACCACGAATCCGAAGAAGGCCAGGAAGCCCTCCTTCGGAATGGCGCGCGCCCGTCTTCGGAATCCGAAGCAGGGCCGAAACCCGCGCCGGACGGCTCTCTTCGGATTCCGAAGGAGGACCGTACAGTACGTAATGATCGTATAAATGAAGTACGTACAGTACCGCGCGCGAGGGCCTTGCAGAACCTGCGGCTGCCCGAGCGTTTCCTGCGCTTGAAGGACGAGCAGCAGGCCGGCGCGCTGATGGCGCTGCAGCAGGTGGACGAGGCGCAGCGGCAGGCCGTGCTCGACGAGTGGGCGGCACGCTGTGGCGGCAGTACGGTGCGCAATCCCGCCGGCTACTTGTTCGGCATCATCCAGAAGGCGATCCGCGGGGAGTTCAAGGCGTGGGCGGGCAACGACGCAGCAGCGCCGCCCGCGCCGCGAGCTGCGGGGCCGGCGCCATCGTCGTCGCCTTCGGCTTCCCGCCCAGCCGACCCCGAGGTGGCGCGCGCCTACCTCGCACGGCTGCGTTCAGCCTTGCGCGATCCCTGAGCTATCCCCAGGGGATAGACGGAACAGGTCGCCTTCCAGCTGGGGGAGCAGACCGCTTGGAACTGTGCTCAAACTGTGCGTATAATGTGCTCGTGATTCCTTGCCTTTGGGAGCAACGTCATGGCCTCTACCGCTTTCGCGGATGTGCTCGAATCGGTGCGTGAAGCCGGCACGTCCCGCTTTTCCGCCACGAACGTCGCCGATGCCCTGGGCCTGCAGTACCAGGACTTGGCCACGCTGGCTGGCGTGCACCGCAACACCCTGCGCACCCACCCCGAGTCACCGCGACTCCAGGCCGCGCTTCGTGACCTGATGCGGGTGCTATCGGCCGCCTCGGCGGTGCAGCCGGATACCGCGCGTGCATTCTTCATGGTCAAGAACGAGCCCATCCCGACGTTCCACCACAAGACCCTGCTGCAGTTGGTGCAGGAAGGACGCACCGACGATGCGATCGACTACCTGGAGTCGATCAGTGCAGGGTTCACCGGATGATCCTCCTCGACCTGCCGCCCGGCACCACGCTGTTTCGCGCGCACACCCCGCAGTGGGCCAGCCGGCCAACCAGCGGCGCTGGTGCGGCGGCCAAGGGCGGGCGCTTCAACCGGGAGGGCGTCGAGGCGCTGTATCTGTCGCTGGAGGAAGCGACCGCGCTACGCGAATACCAGCAGACCTCGCCCTTCCTGCCGCCCTGCACGATGTGCTCGTACACCGTGGCATTGCGCGAGCTGGTCGATCTGCGGCAGCTCCACCGCGGCGAACCTTGGGACGAGCTGTGGCACGACTGGCGCGAGGACTGGCGCCATCTGAAATTCGACCTTCACATCGAGCCGCCCACTTGGGTGCTGGGCGACATGGTGCTGGCCCAGGGCCATACCGGAATCCTGTTCCCCAGCCAGGCGAACGATGGCGGCACCAATATCGTGGTGTTCGTGGATCGGCTCAGGGATGGCAATTCGGTCGAGGTCAATGATCCCGACGGGCGACTGCCCCGCGACCAATCCAGTTGGACGCGCTGACTCCACAGCGCGGATTCGCACTCCACCCTTCGGCCCGCCGCCGAGCTATCCCCAGGGGATAGCCGGCACACACAGCCTTCCGTGCGGAACAAACCGGGCGCGCATGGGCTGCGGTTTGTTGACTGACGGCCTTCCGGCCGATGCCGATGCTGGCGACTCGCCCCTTCACCGCGAGTCGCTCCCATGGCCAACGAACGCACAGAACCCCTGCAACTGAATCTCGGATCGCTGCGCAGCGCGATGTCGCTGACGCTGCACACGCACCATGCATCGCGCATCTGGCACGGCCGCGCGCCGACCGAGGGGCGCCCAGGCATCATCGGTCTCAACGGCTTCATCGGCGCCATGAACAAAATGAAGCGCGGCGCCGAGCAGGACGACCCCTACTCGGACTGGTGGATGCTGCGGATCGAGGACAAGCTCGCCGACACCAAGACCCGTCTGCAGACCCTGCGCGAACAGGTGGATCAGGCCTTGGCCGACGTGCCAGCGGCGCTGTCCCTGGGCGAGAACATGAACGTGCAGCCGGTGAAGCTGCCGCTGTTCGTGAACGCCCAGCTCGGCTTCATGGCGGTGTATCTGCTGGCCGACTACGACGACCTGGCACGCAAACTCATCCTGGCGCACCACACGGCGCTGATCGATCGCAGCACCTTGGAGCGCTGGCTCAATGATGGTGCGCACGCGCTGCGCAGCCTGTTCTCGCTGGCCCAGCAGTACCGCTACTCGGGCACCACGCGCGACGACTTCGCGGCGAAGAACGCGGCGGCGCGAGCGGCGCTGGAGAAGTTCGGCGAGTTGCCGCAGGACGTGCTGGAAGGCACGCGCCGCTCGCGCTTCGCGCCACCGATCGCGCGGCGGACGACCAAGCCCGGCACGCCGCCTGCAGCGCCCGCCATCGAGCCCGATGCGCCGGCTCACACGGATGGCACAGCCGATGGTGCGGCGGGCGATGAGGCTGCGGGCGCATGACAGCATCGCCCCCTATCAGCCACTCCACGCGCTTCGTGGCGCTGGAACAGGCGGACTTCCAGCGGCTGGAACACGCAGGCTACCTAAAAGGCCTTTTACAGCCTTTTAAGGGTAAGGGGAGTCTGGAGACCTGGGCCAGCCAGTGCGCAGCGCTGCGCGACGACGTGATTGGCCTGGCGCAGCGGCGCGTGCTGCCCCAGGCGCGCGCCTACCCATTCAGTCTGCTCGACGTGCAACTGGCCCAGCAGGCCACTGGCGCAGGGACGACCTTCCTGCGCTGGCGCAACCTCGACCGTTCCTCCATGGGCGTGGCGTTGTGGGAGGCCCTGCTGGCCAACCCCGCGACGCCGGCCTCGCTGATCGACGAGCTGTACGCGATCGAACTGCAGCGCATCGTGCTGAACATGCAGATCAGTCTGACCCACAGCATCGCTCGCCAAGCCCTGGAATGCGCCAACAAGGCCGCCCAGGCCGAAGTGGCTTACCTGCGGCGCGTCCACGGGCATACCGCGTCCGTTCCACCCACCACCAAGGAGTCACCATGAGCACGCACTTCGTCGGCGAGGGCAGCATCGGTTCTGCGCCGGACTACCGCGAATTTCCGAACGGCAACGACGAGCCACGCCGGCTGCTTCGCCTGAACGTCTACTTCGACAACCCGATCCCGAAGAAGGACGGCGAGTACGAAGATCGCGGCGGCTTCTGGGCACCCGTGGAGCTGTGGCACCGCGACGCCGAGCACTGGAAGACGCTGTACCAGAAAGGCATGCGGGTGCTGGTCGAGGGCCGCACCGTGCGCGACGAATGGGAGGACGCCGACGAGAACGAGCGCGTGACGTTCAAGGTCGAGGCGCGGCGCGTGGGCATCCTGCCGTACCGCATCGAGTCGGTGGCGCTCAGCGCCAAGCCCGCCGGCGGACAGTAATTCGCCCATCGCCGTTCCCCCGAGGGCGGCTGTAGCAACCGTCATACGCCCGCGATGCACCAGCGAGCTATCCCCAGGGGATAGCTCCAAGGTCGTCCACAGAGTTCCAGCCGCCCTCCCGAAACGACGCTCTTGCTGTGCCAGCTCCTGTGGTCCATGCGCACAGCTGCGGCAACGGACCGCCTGCCGATCACAAAGCGGTGTCTGCATCAATCGGCTTCCTTGCTGCCGGCATCTCCTGGCCCCGCCAAGCTGACGCCCATCCAATGAACCGCACATTTCCAAGGAGGCTTCATGCGCGTGTTCCTGTGCGAGAAGCCGTCCCAGGGCAAGGACATCGCCCGTGTGCTGGGCGCCAGCCAACGCGGCAACGGCTGCTACAGCGGCGCCGGTGTCGTCGTGACCTGGTGCATCGGTCATCTGGTGGAGGCGGTTCCACCCGAAGGCTACGGCGAGCAATACAAGCGCTGGGCCATCGAGCAACTGCCCATTCTTCCTGAGCGTTGGCGTGTCGAGCCCAAGGCGGCGACCGCAGCGCAATTCAAGGTCGTGCAGCAGCTCGTCGCCAAGGCGGGCGAGCTGGTGATTGCGACCGATGCCGACCGCGAGGGCGAGATGATCGCCCGCGAGATCATCGACCTATGCGGCTACCACGGGCCGATTCAGCGCCTGTGGCTGTCGGCGCTCAACGATGCGTCGATCCGCAAGGCACTGGGTGCACTCAAGCCGTCCGCCGAGACGCTGCCGCTGTATTTCTCCGCACTCGCCCGATCGCGCGCCGACTGGCTGATCGGGATGAACCTGAGCCGCTTGTTCACACTGCTGGGGCGCCAGGCCGGCTATACCGGCGTGCTGTCGGTGGGGCGCGTGCAGACGCCGACGCTGAAGTTGGTCGTGGACCGCGATCGCGAGATCGCGCGCTTCGTCTCCGTGCCGTATTGGGCCGTGGACGTGCTGCTATCCCATGCCGGCCAGTCCTTCACCGCGAGCTGGATACCGCCCGAAGGCAGCACGGATGCAGCGGGTCGCTGCCTTCAGCAGCCGGTGGCGCAGCAGGCTGCGGATCGCATTCGCGCGGCACGCGATGCGCAGGTCGTGTCGGTAGAAACCGAGCGCGTTCGCGAAGGGCCGCCGCTGCCGTTCGACCTGGGCACGCTGCAGGAGGTGTGCTCCAAGCAGTTGGGCCTCGACGTGCAGGAGACGCTGGACATTGCCCAGGCGCTGTATGAGACGCACAAGGCGACAACGTACCCGCGCTCGGATTCGGGCTACCTGCCCGAGAGCATGCTGGCCGAGGTACCGACCGTACTCGACAGCCTGGTCAAGACCGACCCCAGCCTGCGGCCGCTGATCGAGCGCCTGGATCGCAACCAGCGTTCGCGTGCGTGGAACGACGGCAAGGTGTCGGCTCACCACGGCATCATCCCGACGCTGGAGCCCGCCAACCTGTCGGCCATGAACGAGAAGGAACTGGCCGTCTACCGGCTGATCCGCGCTCATTACCTCGCGCAGTTCCTCCCGCACCATGAGTTCGACCGGACGGTAGCGCAGTTCTCGTGCGGCAGTCAGTCGCTGGCGGCCGTGGGCAAGCAGATTGCCGTCATCGGCTGGCGTGAGGTGCTGGCGACGCCGGGGCCGGACGATGCCGGTGGCGAGGATGCGCAGCACAGCCAGGTGCTGCCCGCCCTGCATGCGGGCCTGTCCTGCCCGGTCGGAAAGGTGGATCTCAAGGCGCTGAAGACGCTGCCGCCCAAACCCTACACGCAGGGCGAGCTGATCAAGGCCATGAAGACCGTCGCCAAGTTCGTGACCGACCCGCGGCTGAAACAGAAGCTGCGAGATACCACCGGCATCGGCACCGAGGCGACACGCGCCAACATCATCAACGGTCTGATCGGTCGCGGCTACCTGGTCAAGAAAGGCCGCGCCGTCCGCGCTTCCGACGCGGCATTCACGCTCATCGACGCGGTGCCCTCGGCCATCGCCGACCCCGGCACCACGGCGGTGTGGGAGCAGGCGCTGGACATGATCGAGGCCGGCCAGATGGCGCTGGACACCTTCATCGAGAAGCAGTCCGTGTGGGTCGGCCAGCTCGTGCAGCAGTACCGCGGCGCAACGCTCTCGCTCAAGCTGCCGCCGGCGCCGGCCTGCCCGCAGTGCGGCGCACCGATGCAGCAGCGCACGGGCAAGAGCGGCGCGTTCTGGTCCTGTTCGCGCTACCCGGACTGCAAGGGCACGTTGCCGATCGAGTCCCCGACGGGCCGGCGCAGCGCACCGCGCAAGCGGCGCGCTGCCTCCAAGGCGTCCTGATCCTCGCTTCCCCCTGCCGCGCCGGCCACTTCACTGGCGGCGAGGCAAACGTCCCGCACCGCGCGGGACTCCAAAGCGCGCGTCTCCTTCTGCAACGGTGTGCGCGCCCCGTCTGCCCGCCGTCGGGCGACGGGGCGAGAAGGTCATTGCTCCACGAATCGCGCCCGCCGCCATTCCCTTGATCGGTGTGCCTTGCCTCGGTCACGAGGGGCTTCCTGACGCCTTGCCGCCGCGCGAGCCGTGAGGAGGCCCCTTGGGCCGAGGGTATTCCGTGCCGGTGCCCGCCGGCGAAACATCGGGCTCCCTTTGTGTGTGGATGCACGCCAGAGGTTTCCGGCCCCAGCCACGAAACGGGCCGGGTGCGATTGCTGACGCAGCGAACGGCTTTGACGACGGCCTGCGCTGACGCAGCCCACAGGTGGTTTTCCTTTCTCTTCAGCCGAAGGCCCGTGTGGCCTTCGGCGCCCTGGTCTTTGCCTTGTCCCGTGACGCGGGCCATTGCCCTAAAGCGGGCCGTCCGCGATTCGGTTTTCCCTGCGACGGCAGCCATGCTTCGCGCCCATCCTCACGCCATGCGTTGCTGACAGTCGTCAGCGGCATGCCCTGGCAGTCTCGGTCTTCAAGACTGCAACGCGGTTCGCCGCGTCGACCGATCCAGTCCGCTTCGCATCGCCCACCGCGGACGCTCGCCGGCCTGGCGACGATGCACTTTTCTCAACCACCCGAGGGGAACCCCATCCCCTGCGGGATGCGTGCTCCCCGACCCACCAAGGAGCACGGCATGTCTGAACCTTCCGCATCTTCCTCTGCAACCGCAGTGCGCAGTGGTGCGCTGGCGCTGACCTGGACCGGCAAGCGTTTGCCGCTACAGGTGCTGCGCAGCGCGGCCGGCCACTACATCGGCACACAAGACGACGAAGGCCCGGTATCGCGGGAGTCCGTCGAGTATTTCCCGACCCACCTCGCAGCACAGCGCGCCCTGGATACCCATGCCTGGACACAGCGCGCTCACCCCTGATTCCCACCCTTCAAGGAGTTCTCTCATGAATCTGTCTTTACCCGAAGACGTGCTCGATCAGATGGCGCTGGAACAGGCGCACTTCGACGCTGCACCGCAGGCCTTCTTCGAGGCCTGGAAGCGCGGCGCGCAGATCGCCGGCCACGAGTGGTTCGGCGACGGCACACGCGAAGGTCTGCAGCGTGCCACCACCAAGTGGGACCTGCGGCCCAACATGCTGATGCTCAACGACGCCCTGGGCGTGCTGAGCAGCGGTCAACGCATGTTCCTGTCCGCGATGGTGAGCTTCTACAACTCCCGCGAGGGCGGCGCGATGCTCAAGCGTTGCGGCTTCGAGGGGCTGTCCGACTTCGGCGGCCTCGATCTGGAACGGCGCCAGGTCATCGCTGACCTCACGCTGCACTACAACGGCTGGTGAGCCGCGCCTGGCAACCCACCGTCTTTTCATCCCACCCCACGAGGGACATGCGTCCCCGTTCGGGGCCATGTCCCTCCTTCCTTTCGCAGGAGCGGCCATGTCCCGAATCACCATCTTCCACTGACCTGCACCGCCCGCCACCAGGGCGGCCCGACGCCGCGGCCGGCTGACCGGTTGCCACTTCATCCACTCGCTGGGGTTCAATCCCCGGCAGGGGATTGCCTCGGCCATCCTCTGCTGGAGGAATCCCATGTCCCATTCCAACAATCCCTTCGCCCGCGGCTACGATGGCCTGTCCGTGCAGCGGCTGCTGGCGATTTCCTACGACGACGACTGCCCGCTGAGCTATCTGCCGCTGCACGTCTCGCAGTCGCACCTGCCGGACAGCCAGGTCGAGCGCCATGCCTGCGTCTTCTGCGACGACTTCGCGCTGATCACCGAGGGCGGGAACGTGCCGCCCGAGCTGGACGCGCAGTGCCCCAGCCACGGTATCGCCCGAAACCTCGTCTACGCCGTCATGGCCGAAGAAGCCGGCCAGCCGCTGCACGTCGGCGATACCTACTCCGAGGAAGCCGCGCGCGAGGTGGTCCGCCGCCTGCGCTTCGAGACCGGGTTCTACAGCCGTGCCTGGGAAATCAGTTCGGCGCACATCACCGAGGAGGCCGGTCGCTTCCTCGCCGAACTGGCGGACATCGCCACGCCGAGCGGTTTTCTGTTCGTGGCCTTCCGCATTCCCTACAGCCCGGCGGTCGGCGTGAAGCTGGTCGCCACGCCCTGGACGGATGCGAACCTGCAGCATGTCGAGGGCATCACCGCCGAAGAGCTGCGGCAGGAGCACCGGGCCAAGGGCGTGCCGGAGTCCCTCGTGGAAGTGTTGCACCTGGCTGCGCTCGCCGACGTTCGCATGTTGGTGTTCGATGCCGACGCGCCCGTGCTGGACGGGCTGACGCTCTACGACGACGAGTAACCCGCAACCCATTCGAGCCCCCACGTCGGGGCTCTTCTTTTTCGCGGAACGCGGTGCCGGCGCATTGCCGATTCCCAACGGACGGCCGCCGCCATGTGCCGCACGCTGGCCGCATGTTCGCTGGCGTTGCCGGCAGCATGCCCAGGCAGTCGAGACCTTCAAGACTGCGGCGCGGTTCGCCGTGCTGGTTGCTTCGTTCTCCGGGCGCACCCGCGTCCATCCACCTCACCCTCAAGGGACAGACCTCCCTTGCGGGCGGGAGTCCCTTGGTTGCCACAAGGAGTCTCCCCATGGATACCCAAGCCATCCGCGCACAGATGCCGACGCTCGTTGTCGGTCATGTGCCTTCCAACGTCCGTTCGTTCAAATTCAACATCTTCGACGGCCAGCCCAAGGTTTCGACGCTGGGCTTTCACATCGACCCGAAGCCTTTCGAGGGCAAGGTCATCGCCACCACCGACGAGGCCATCGTCGTCAAGACGGGACGAGCCGAGTTCGCGGTGCTCGATCGCACGCTCGTGACCGAAGTGCCCGACGAGGGCGCCAAGGTGCAGGTCGAACCCTATCCCGGATGTTGCACGAGCATGGCGCTGAAGCCAACAGTTCTGCGTTGCCGGCCCC
>CAJWWA010000059.1 GCA_913048495.1 uncultured Halieaceae bacterium | reverse complement strand
TCGACTTCGACGGCGAGCAGGTCACGCACACCCGCTACGCCGACATCGCGGCGAATGCCGTGCGTCTCGCCAACCTCCTGCGCGACCTGGGCGTCCGTCCCGGCGACCGCGTGGGCACCTTCAGCTGGAACAACCGCGAACACCAGGAGGCGTACCTGGCGATCCCGTCCATGGGCGCGATCATGCACACGATCAACGTGCGCCTGTCGACGGAGCAGATCGCCTACGTGATCAATCACGCCGAGGACCGGGTGCTGATCGTCGATGCGCAGCTGCTCGACGTGCTGACGCCGGCGCTGCCGTTCCTCGAGACGGTGCAGCACCTGCTCGTCGTCGGCGAGGCGCACGATCCCGGCAACGGCACGATCCACGGCCATGACTACCGCGCAGCGGTCAGCCAGCAGGCGGACGACTATCCCTGGCCGGCGCTGGACGAGAACGCGGCCGCGGCCGTGTGCTACACCAGCGGCACCACGGGCAATCCCAAGGGCGTCGTCTACAGCCACAAGACGACCTATCTGCACGCGCTCGCCTCCCGCGCGACGGATACCTTCGGCATCTGCGAGGCCGACCGGCTCCTGCTGCTGCCGCCCATGTTCCACGCCAACTCCTGGGGCATGCCCTACAGCGGCTGGTTCTCCGGCAGCGACCTGGTCATGCCGGGCCCCCACGTGCAGCCCGACAAGCTGGTCCGCCTCATCGGCAGCGAGCGACCGACGTTCAGCGCCATGGTGCCCACGGTGCTCGGCGACCTGCTGCGGGTGCCGGAGGACGAACTCGACATGCGCTGCTTCCGCCTCCTGGTCTCCGGCGGCTCCGCGGTGCCGCCGGCGATGATCGAGGCCGTGCGCGAGCGCTGGGGCGTGCCGCTGCTCCAGGGCTGGGGCATGACCGAGACCAGTCCGATGTGCGTGCTCTCGCACCCGCCGCGGGATCTCGACGGCCAGCCCGAGTCGCGCTGGCGCGCCAAGAGCGGGCGTCCGGTGCCCGGTATCGAGGTGCGCGCGGTGGACGACAACGGCGAGGCGGTGCCCTGCGACGGTGAGACGGTCGGCGAGCTGCAGCTGCGCGGCCCCTGGGTCACCGGCGCGTATCACGGGATCGACGCCGCGGACAGCTTTACCGGGGACGGCTGGCTGCGTACCGGCGATGTCGGCCACATTGATCGCAAGCACTTCGTTCAGCTGACCGACCGCACCAAGGACGTGATAAAGTCCGGCGGCGAATGGATCTCGTCCGTGGACCTGGAGAACGCCCTGGCGGCCCATCCGGACGTGACCGAGGCCGCTGTCATCGCCGTGCCCGACGAGCGCTGGCAGGAGCGCCCGCTGGCCATCGTGGCCAGTGAACGCAAGGGCCTCGACGCCGAGGAGCTGCGCGGCTTTCTTCGCGATCGCGTTGCCCGTTTCTGGATTCCCGAGCGCTGGGTCTTCGTCGACACCATCGAGAAGACCAGCGTCGGCAAGATCGACAAGAAGCGCCTGCGTGAACGCCGCGATGCCGGTGAGTTCGAGATCCTGCGCGTGTCCTGACGCCGCAGCCTGACGAGGAGAGGCACCGATGCCACAGCCACAGTCATCCCGGGCCGAGGAAGGGCCGCTGACCCAGGCCGAGCGGACGGCCCTGTCCGACCGGCGCATGTTCGAGGCGGCCATCGAGCTCATCAACGAGTTCGGCACCCGCAAGATGACCCTGAAGGAGATCGGTGAGCGCGCCGGCTACAGCCGCGGCCTTGCGAGCTATCGCTTCGGCTCCAAGGACGGCCTGCTGCGCGAGCTGTTCGTGCGCTTCGACAAGCGCTGGAAAGAGCACCTCGGCGAGCGCCTGCAGGGCAAGCGCGGCATCGAGGCCATCCGCGCGGGTATCCATGCCCAGCGCGATTTCTTCCGCAGCGAGCCGAGCTACCTGCGTGCCATGTACCTGCTCTGGTACGAATCCCTCGGCCACGAATCGGATATCCGCGGCACCCTCGCCGATCACCACGCGATCTACCGCAAGGACGCGCGCCAGTGGATCGAGGCCGGCATCGCCGACGGGGATATCTCCCCGACCATCGACGCGGAGCAGTTCGCGGTTCGCTACTGCGCCTTCATGTTCGGGACGATCTACCAGTGGCTGGTGGACGCGGAGTCACTGGACATCGACCGGCTCTTCGCCGACTACGAGAAGCACATCATGACCATCTTGAGATCAGGAGTGTGACGCCCATGGCATACCTGCAACGCGACGACGGCAACGTTTACTTCGAGGACCACGGCAGCGGCGAGCGCACCGTGCTGCTGCTGCACGGCTGGGGCATGAGCCTGCGCGTCTGGGACGCCGTGCTGCTCGCGCTCCTCGACCGGGGTTACCGGGTGGTGCTCATGGATCACCGCGGCTGCGGGGGTTCCGACAAGGACTTCGCCGACATGGGCATCGAGGCCATCGCCGGTGACGTCGTGGCCCTGGTAGAGAAACTCGGCCTCGAGCGGGTGGTGCTGAACGGCTGGTCCCTCGGCGGGGCCGTCGCCGTCGCGGCGGCGGGCCGCCTCGGCGAGCGTTGCGAGGGCCTGGTGCTGACCTGCGCCGCCTCGCCGATCTACGTGCAGAAGCCGGACCTCGCCCTCGGCGGCACGCCGGAGGATATGGCGGCCACGGTGCAGGGGCTCAGCGAGGACCGCATCACCTTTCTTCACGCGCTCTCGAAGGCGGTCTGCGCCAAACCCGTGGGCGAGGCGCTGGAGCACTGGATGTGGCGCGTGTTCACCGAGGCCTCGCCGCGGGCGATCGCCACCCTGGCCGAGCTCGGCCCGCTCGACCAGCGCGAGCTGCTGGCCGGGCTGGCGGTGCCGATCCTCAGCTATGTCGGTGGCCAGGACGGCTTCGTGGCGCCGCCGATCTGCCGCTGGGTCGCGGAAAACAACAGCCACGCCCGCGCGGTGGAGTTCCCCGAGTGCGGCCACGCACCCTTCATCGAGGAGCGCGAGCGCTACCTCGAGGAACTGCTCGGCTTCCTGGCCGAAACGGCCTGAAGGTGGCGCCGGCCTGCGCCCGCTCAGAAGGCGGCGCAGGCATCCCCGACGCGGTCGCGTCGCGTCTCGAGCAGCGCCTGGTAGGTGAGTACCCGGAACGTGTCCGCCAGCGTGGTCTGGTGGGGCACGCTCTGTGTCATGAAGATGCCCACGATATCGTCTACCGGGTCCACCCAGAACAGGGTTCCCGCGGCGCCGCCCCAGCCGTAGCTGCCGTCGGCGCCCAGCTCGCCGGTGACGCCGGGGTCCATGCTCACGCCGACGCCGAGGCCGAAGCCGTCGATCGAGTAGAGATCGTCCGTGGCGAGGCCCGCGACATGGTTGCGGCGCAGGTGGCGCACCGTCAGCGGCGCCAGCAGGCGCACACCGTCCACCGCACCGTCACCGGCCAGCATCTGCGCGAAGCGCAGGTAGTCCTCTGCGGTGCTGACCAGGCCACCGCCGCCGCTCTCGAACACGTTCCCCTCGAGGTATCCGCGGGTGAGTTCCGGGTCGGCGACCTCCAGCGCCTGCTCGTCGCTGAACTGCCAGGGGGCATCCCAGGCCATGGTCGTGCCCCGGGGTGAATAGAGCTGGGCGAGGCGGTCGCGCTTGCCCTCGGGCACCACGAAGTGGGTATTCGTCATGCCGAGCGGTTCGAAGATGCGCTCGCGCAGGAAGTCACCGAGCGCCATGCCGCTGACCGCCTCGACCAGGCGCCCCTGCACGTCCACGGCCACGCTGTAGTGCCAGCGCGTGCCGGGCTCGTACTGCAGCGGCAGGCGGCCGAGGGCGGTGGTGAACGCGGTGAGGTCGTCCTGCTGGAACAGGCCGGCCTCGCGGTAGGCGCGGTCGACGCTGGTGTCGCCGAAGAGTCCGTAGCTGAACCCGGCACTGTGGCGCAGGAGGTCGCGGATCGTCGGCTGCCGCGCCGCCGGGCGGGTGGAGAGGGGCGCGTTGGGGTCGAGGTTCTCGGCGACCGCGAGGTCCGCCAGTTCCGGCAGGTAGTTTGCCACCGGGTCGCCGAGGAGAAAGCGTCCCTCCTCGTAGAGCATGAGTACGGCAACCGTGGTGATGGGCTTGGTCATGGAGTAGATGCGGTAGAGCGTGTCCCGGGTGGCCGGCAGCCCCGCCTCGCGGTCCCGGTCGCCCCAGGTCGCGTGATAGACGATGTGCCCGCCGCGGGCGATGAGTCCCTCGCCGCCGACCATGATCCCGGCCTCAACGGCGCTCTCCATGTGCCGGTCGATGCGCGCCAGCCGCTCGGAGGAAAAGCCGGCGGCGGCCGGGTCGGGGGCGGCCCGCGCGGTGAGGCTGGCACTGACGAAGGCGGCACAGAACACGACGCAGGCAAGCGCCGGGAACCGGTCGAGGCGGGGGAGGGCAGGTCGACGCATCGCGGCGCTCCGGTAGGGGAAGAGTCCCTACGCTAGCCAGCTTTGCCGGCGCTGGCAAATGAGCGCCAGCGGCGGCCCTTTCCGCAGCGGTTCAGCCGCTGAAGGGCGCGCCGGCGAGGACAGCGAGGGCGGCGTAGCGCAGCCCCTTGCCGATGGCGAGCAGCGGCGCGACCTTCCACAGCGGCGCGCGCAGCGTGCCGGCCACCAGGGGAAGCGCGTCACCGCCCAGCGGCAGCCAGGCAAAGAGCAGGCTCCAGTAACCGTAGCGGCCGAACCAGGCGGTCGCCCGGCCCAGCTGCCGGTCGCTGACGGGCCACCAGCGCCGGCCCCGGAAGGTCAGCAGGGCACGGCCCAGGACCCAGTTCACCAGGCCGCCGAGGGTGTTGCCGACGGTGGCCACGACCACGGGCAGCAGCGGCCCGCTGCCGTCGGCGAGGAGCGCGAGGAATACCACCTCGGAATAGAACGGCAGGAACGTGGCGGCGAGAAACGCG
Source organism: uncultured Halieaceae bacterium (assembly GCA_913048495.1). Lineage (GTDB taxonomy): Bacteria > Pseudomonadota > Gammaproteobacteria > Pseudomonadales > Halieaceae > Pseudohaliea. Next base: position 9,777 of record CAJWWA010000059.1, on the reverse strand, counting down.
CTGGCGAAGAGAACCGCGAGTTCAGTCACGGCGCCTCGCGGCGCGCACCAGCCAGCGGAACAGGGCGAGCTGGGCGGGCAGGTAGAGCAGGTACTCGGGGTGCCACTGCACGCCGAACACCGGCCGCTCGCGGTGCTCGACGCCCTGCACCAGGCCGTCGAGGTCCCGCCCGGTGATGGCCAGGCCCTCGCCGGGCCGGTCGATGGCCTGGTGGTGCAGGCTGTTCACCCGCAGCCGCCCGCGACGCGTGACCGCCGCCAGCCGGGAGTCGCCCACCAGGTCGACACGCTTGGTCGGCAGGAGGCCCGGGCGGTTGCGTGTGCGCCGGCGCAGGGCGCGGATATCCGCGTGCAGGTTGCCGCCGAGGACGACGTTGATGAGCTGGGCGCCGCGGCAGATCCCGAGCAGCGGCAGACCGCGCTCGAGCGCTCCGCGGACCCAGTGGATCTCCAGCGCGTCCCGCGCGGTGTCCGTGCGCACCGGGCCCTCGAGCACGCCGCCGTAATGCTCGGGCGCGATGTCGTTGCCGCCGCCGATCACCAGCCCGTCGATGTCCTCCGGGTCCTGCTCGTGGCGCAGGCTGATACGCGCCGCGCGGGCCCCGCAGAGGGCGAGGGCCAGCCGCGTGCACCACCAGGCGGGCGCGAAGCGCCGCGCGGTTCCGGTTACACCAATCCGCGGTCGCGCAGCCAAGGGGCAAGATCCGTGCACCAGGCGGCCCGGTCCACGCCGAGAAGCGGGCGCCAGCGGTCGAGGAAGGCCGCGGCGAGGGCGTCGAGGTCCGCCGGTCGCTGGGCGAGGTCGTCGACCACGCGCCAGCCCTCCCAGGCGGCGCCCAGGGACCAGTCCGGGTCGTCGATGAGGCAGTTGGGCAGGCGGTAGTGGAAGGCCGGCCTGGCCTTGACCCGATCGTCCTCGACGGTCGCCTGCACCGTGTCCGCGTCGAGCTCGCTGAACAAGGGCAGCATATCCAGCGCGCGGTTGCGGGTCGGATTGTGCTGCAGGTAGGTCGCAAGCAGCGCGGCGTTGCTCTCCGGCGGTCCCTGTTCGCAGAGTTCCCGGGTGTAGACCTCGGGGTAAAGGTCCACGTAGGGGCTGACCCGCCGCGCGAGGTCCACCGCGTGGGCGTCCACGAGCCACCACTGCAACAGGGCGAAGCTCGCGAGATAGCGCCAGAGTGTCGTCACCTCGAGGTCGGGCGCTTCCGTGTTGATGTGGACGCCGTAGGCGGCGATCACCGTGTCCCGGGTACCGGCGGCGCCGGCCTCGCGCAGGGCGCCGACCAGCGGGTCGAGCAGGCCCTCCAGGCGGTCCAGGGGGAGGGGCGGGCCAACGACCTCCAGCGGTACCACGCGCTCCGCCGCGAGGCTGAGCAGCTCGACCCAGCCCTCGCCGCTGCTGCCGTCCTGCTCGGCGGCCTGGCGTTTGAGGAAGGCCCAGTCGATCTCTATGGCGAAGTCGCCGGCATCCGGGACCGCCAGGATGCAGTGGGCCGCGTCCTGCTCCCGCCGCTCGCCGCCGATCGCAGCGGCCACGACCTCGACCGCGCGCGCAAGCGACAGTCCCGTGAACTCGATCTCGAAGCCGGCCCGGCGCCAGTCGCCGCGGTCCGTGTGCGTTACCGCTGGGAGCTTGAACATGGCACCAGCTTAACAGAGTCCTCAGCTGCCGCTGCCGGAGCTGCCGGCCCTGGCGAGGTCCGCGGGCAGGTTTCGCGCCGCGAAGAAGAAGCTGGCGAGGGCGAGCAGGCCCACGCAGGCGGTGATGACCATGGCCCAGCGCAGGTTCTGGTCGCCGGCCACCGGGGCGAGCAGGTCGCTGGCGAGCCCGGTGAGGAACGGCCCTAGGCCGAGGCCGATCATGTTGAGCACGAAGAACAGCACCGCGGAGGTCAGCGCCCGCATGCGCGGGGGCACGAGGGCGTGGGAGATCGCGATGCTGGGGCCGAGGTAGAGCGAGTTCACCACCGAGACCACGGCGAGGACGGACAGTACCGCCGTGGTGTTGTCGCCGAGGACCACGTAGAAATAGGGAAAGAACGCGAGCGTGCCGCCGAGGATCGGGACCCACACGTACCAGCGCCGGTCGCCCACGGCGAGGCGGTCGCCGAGGTAGCCGCCGAGGAAGGTGCCGATGGCGCCCGACAGGCCTGCAACCAGCGACAGCACGAGGCCGACGTCGCCCACGCTCATGCCGTGGTTGCGGATCAGCAGCGAGGGCAGGAAGTTGCCGTTGCCGTAGGCCACGTAGGAGGTGAGCGCGCAGCCCAGGGCCACGTACCAGAACGAGCGCCGCGACCGGAGCAGGCGCAGCGTTTCGCCGATGCCGGGCCGGTGATCGTTGCTGCCCGCGGCGTCCCAGCGCCCGCGGGGCGGTTCCCTCACGGTCAGGACGAGCACCAGGGCGAAGAGGATCCCGGGGACGCCCACGACCATGAAAGCCGCCCGCCAGCCGAAGGTGTCGGCGAGCAGGCCGCCGAAGGCATAGCCCAGGAGAATGCCCACGTAGATGCCGGAGGAGTAGAAGGAGAGCGCCGTGCCCCGGTGCTCCGGCGGGTAGTAGTCGCTGATCATGGAGTGCGCCGGCGGGCTGCCGCCGGCCTCGCCGAGGCCGACCCCGACCCGCGCCAGCAGCAGCTGGCCGTAGCTCTGCACGAGACCGGAGAGGGCGGTCATGGCGCTCCAGACCGTGAGCGCTGTCGCGACGATGTTGCGGCGGTTGCCGCGGTCCGCGAGGTAGGCAATGGGGATGCCGGCGGTCACGTAGATGACGGCGAAGGTAAAGCCCGAGAGCAGCCCGAGCTGCGCGTCCGAGAGGCCCATGTCGGCCTTGATCGGCTCCTGCAGGATCACCAGGATCTGCCGGTCAATGAAATTGAAGGCGTAGACGACGGTCAGCATCACCAGCACGAAGCGCTTGTAACCGGGGCTGAAGCTGTCGTCGCGGACGTTATTGTTCTCGGTCGTCACGGCGGCACCGCTGAAGCAGGGTGGCGCAGACTGTGCCACAGTAGCCGCGCCATTGGTATTTCTGGCGTCGTGCACGCCCTTTGGCTAGACTGCCCGGCCAACGCGCGCGGGGCCGGGGCAATGGCGGAACTGACACACCTGGACAAGAACGGCGAGGCTCACATGGTGGACGTGGGCGACAAGCCCGTCACCCGCCGGGAGGCGACCGCCGGGAGCGAGGTGGTGATGGCGCCGGCGACGCTCGAGCTCCTTCGCGCCGGCAACGCCGCCAAGGGCGACGTGTTCGCGGTGGCGCGCATCGCCGGTATCCAGGCGGCCAAGCGCACAGCGGAACTCATCCCGCTGTGTCACCCGCTCCCCCTGGACCGGATCGACGTCGAGCTCACGGCCTGTGATGAACTGCCGGGGGTGCGCATCGTCGCCCGCTGCGCGGTAGCGGGGCGCACCGGTGTCGAGATGGAGGCACTCACCGCGGCTTCCGTCGCCGCGCTCACGGTGTACGACATGCTCAAGGCCGTCGACCGCGACATGACCATTGCCGCCACGCGGCTCCTGGCGAAGCGCGGCGGCCGCTCCGGCGAGTACACGCGGGACGGGGTGACGGCGTGAAAGTACTTTTCTTCGCCAGCGTGCGCGAACGGCTCGGCACGGCGGAATGCGAACTGGACGGCGGCACGCTGCCGGCGGACCTCGATGCCCTGCGCGAGGCACTGGCCGCGCGCGGTGATGTCTTCCGCGAAGTGCTCGCCCAGCCCAACCTCGTCTGTGCCGTGAACCAGGCCGTGGTGCACGGCAACGCCGCGCTCCGCCCCGGCGACGAGATCGCCTTCTTCCCCCCGGTGACCGGCGGCTGACCGCATGCAGCGTTTCTGTCGCGTACAGCAGGCCGATTTCGATCCGGCGGCGCTGCAGACGGCGCTCCTGGCCGGGGACGGAGCGGGGGAGGCCGCGGGCGCGCTGGCGTCCTTCACCGGCCTCGTGCGGCGCCCGTCGGGCGACGGCGCCTTCACGGGCCTCACGCTCGAGCACTACCCGGGGATGACCGAGCGCGCCGTCGAGGAAATCCTCGACGAGGCGGCGCTGCGCTGGTCGCTGCTTGCCATCGGCGTGGTCCATCGCATTGGCGAACTCGCCCCGGGTGCTAGAATCGTCTGGGTCGGCGCCGCCGCCGCTCACCGCGGCGATGCCTTCGCCGCCTGCGAATTCACCATGGACTACCTGAAAACCCGCGCCCCCTTCTGGAAGAAGGAACACCTGGGTGGCGAGGCACGCTGGGTGGAGGCCCGGCGCGGCGACCTCGATCGCGCGGCGCGCTGGGCCGGCGCGGCAGACACGACCACGGCAAGCACGGAAGAGTAGCGAGTATGGCACTGGATCCTCGGGAACTGCGCAATACCCTGGGCAATTTCACGACAGGGGTCTGCCTGGTGACCGCTTTCGACGGCGACCGGCAGCCGCAGGCGCTGACGGTGAATTCCTTTTCCTCCGTGTCCCTGGACCCGCCGCTGGTGCTGTGGAGCCTGCAGAACAATTCGGAAGTCTTCGATGTGTTCGCCACACCGCCTTACTACGCCATCAACGTGCTCGCGGCAGAGCAGGAGGCGCTCTCGGTGCGCTACGCCCAGCCCGGGGCCCACCTCCTCGATGCCGCGCATTTCACGGCGGGTGAGAACGGCGCACCGGTTATCAGCGGGGCCCTGGCTCACTTCGAGTGCGAGCTCGCGGCCACGCACGAGGGCGGCGACCACACCATCATCGTCGGGCGCGTGACCCGCTTCGCCGCGGACACCACGCGCGAGCCGCTGGTGTTCTACCGCGGCGGCTACCGCGCGCTCGTGGTGTCCTGAGCGGATGAAGTTCTGCAGCGATTGCGGCGCGGCCGTCGACTTCCGCATTCCGCCGGGGGACGACCGGGAGCGCTTCGTCTGCACCGCCTGCGAGACGATCCACTACATCAACCCCCGGCTGATCGTCGGCTGCCTGCCGACCTGGGGCGAGCAGGTGCTGCTCTGCCGCCGCGCCATCGAGCCGCGCCGGGACTACTGGACGCTGCCGGCGGGGTTCATGGAAAACGGGGAGACGACCGAGGAGGGCGCCGCCCGCGAAACCTGGGAGGAAGCCCGGGCGCAGGTCCGCGACCTCGCGCTCTACCGCGTCTACGACGTGCCCTACATCAACCAGGTCTACCTGTTCTACCGCTGTTCGCTGGTGGACGGCAGCCACGCGGCGGGGCCGGAAAGCACGGACACGCGCCTGTTCCATCGCGACGAGGTGCCCTGGGACGAGCTCGCGTTCCCCAGCATCTACCGGGCACTGCGCGCCTTCTTCGCGGACCGGGAGGCCGGCCGCGATTACCCCCTGGCCGTGGAAACCATTTACCGCCGTCGCGACGCCGGCGGGTGAGCCCAGGCGCAGGCGAGCAATGACGTCAATTAACGAGGAGTCCGCCATGGCATTTCCCAAGATCGGCAACCTGGCCCCGGCTTTCACGCTGCCCGACCAGGACGGCAACAAGGTCAGCCTGAAGCAGTTTCGCGACAACAAGAACGTGGTTCTTTATTTCTACCCCAAGGCCATGACGCCCGGCTGCACGGTGCAGGCCTGCGGCCTTCGCGACAGCAGCAAGGCGCTCGCGAAAAAGGACACGGTCGTGCTCGGCGTGAGCCCGGACCCGGTGGCGCGCCTCGGCAAGTTCATCGACAAGGAGCAGCTGAACTTCACGCTGCTCTCCGACGAGGACCACGCCGTCGCCGAGAAGTACGGCGCCTGGGGCCTGAAGAAGTTCATGGGCCGCGAGTTCATGGGCATCCTGCGCACCACCTTCATCATCGGCAAGGACGGCCGGCTGAAGCACGTCATGGACAAGGTCAAGACCAAGTCACACCACGACGACGTGCTGGCACTCATCGACGAACTCGGCCTGTAGCGGGCAATGGTCTCCATCGTCACGCTGAACGCGAACGGTATCCGCGCGGCGGCCCGCAAGGGCTTCTTCGAGTGGCTCCAGCGGGAGCAGCCGGACATCGTCTGCATCCAGGAGACCAAGGCGCAGGAGCACCAGCTGGACGAGAGCCCGTTCTACCCGGCGGGCTACCACTGCTACTACAACGACGCCCGGCGCAAGGGCTACAGCGGCACCGCGCTGTACTCGCGGGTCCGGCCGCGCAAGGTCATCGACCGGCTCGGCTGGGACCCGGCGGACGACGAGGGGCGCTACCTGCAGGCCGACTACGACGGCCTGTCCGTGGTGTCCCTGTACCTGCCCTCGGGCTCGAGCAGTGAAGCGGCGCTGGAGAAGAAGTACGCCTTCATGGACCGCTTCTACGAGCACCTGCGCAGCCTGCGCCGGAAGCGCCGCGAGTTCGTCATCTGCGCCGACTGGAACATCTGCCACAAGGAAATCGACCTGCGCAACTGGAAGGCCAACCAGAAGAACTCGGGCTTCCTGCCGGAGGAGCGGGCGTGGCTGGATCGCGTCTACGCGGAGCTCGGCTACCTGGACAGTTTCCGCCTGGTCGAGCCGGGGCCGGACCAGTACACCTGGTGGTCGAACCGCGGCCAGGCCTGGGCGAAGAACGTCGGCTGGCGGCTGGACTACCAGGTGATCACGCCGGGCCTCGCGGACCGGGTCACCGCGGCGTCGATCTACAAGGATGAGCGCTTCTCGGACCATGCGCCGCAGACCATGGTTTTCGACCTCGAGCTGAGTGCCTAGCCCGAACCAGCGCCGCCGTTTGCCCGGGGCGCCCAAACCCGTTACATTGCCGCGTCGGCAAGCCACCCCTTTTTCCAGCGTAAAAGAAGGACCGCCATGATCCCGTTTATCGCAGCCGCCCACGCCCAGGGCGCCGAGCCGCCGCCCGGTGGCGGCCTGTTCCAGATCGTTTTCCTCGTCGGCCTGTTCGCGATCTTCTACTTCATCGCCATCCGGCCGCAGCGCAAGCGCCAGAAAGAGCACCAGGACCTGGTGGGCAGCCTGGCCAAGGGTGACGAGGTGGTCACCAGCGCCGGCATCCTCGGTCGCATCACCGCCCTCGACGACAACTACATGGTGCTCAACGTGGGCGAGAACACGACGCTGAAGTTCCAGCGCATCCACGTGCATGCCAAGCTGCCGAAGGGCACGCTGAAAGCCATCGGCGACTGAAAGCCCCGTCCCGGCTGAAAACGACGTGAGCCCGCCGTGCGCGACCTGATCGTCACCGTCAATGGCTGGGCCTGGGGGCCGGTCATGCTCGTGCTGCTGCTCGGCACGGGCGTCTTCCTGACCCTCGGCCTGCGCTTCGCCACCCTGCGCCGCCTGCCCCGGGCCATCGGCCTGCTGCTGCGCGGCCGCACCGGCAGCGGCGAGGGCGACATCTCGCCGTTCAGCGCGCTCATGACCTCCCTGTCGGCGACGATCGGTACTGGCAACATCGCCGGCGTGGCGACGGCGCTCGCCCTCGGCGGGCCGGGGGCGCTGTTCTGGATGTGGCTCACGGCGCTCTTCGGCATGGCCACGAAGTACGCCGAGGCGGTCTGCGCCGTGCGCTTCCGCGAACAGGACGCGGACGGCAACTACAGCGGCGGTCCCATGTACTACATCCGCAACGGCCTCGGCCGCCGCTGGCATTTCCTGGCCTACGCCTTCGCCATCTTCGGCAGCCTGGCCGGCTTCGGCATCGCCAACACGGTACAGTCCAATTCCATTGCCCAGGTCCTGAACGACAGCTACGCCGTACCGCCGCTGTTCACGGGCATCGTGCTCATGGTCCTGGTGGGCGCCGTGGTCCTCGGGGGTATCCAGCGCATCGCCCAGGTGGCGAGCTACCTGGTGCCGCTCATGGCTTCGAGCTACCTGCTCATGAGCCTGCTGGTCATCCTGTTCCACGTCGATGCCGTGCCCGGCGCCGTCGCGGAGATCGTGCGCTCGGCCTTCACCGGCTCGGCAGCCACCGGCGGTTTTGCCGGTGCGACGGTCTGGGCGGCGCTGCGCTTCGGCGTTGCCCGGGGCATCTTCTCGAACGAGGCGGGCCTCGGCAGCGCGCCGATCGCCCACGCCGCGGCGCGCACCGACTCGCCGGTGGAGCAGGGCATGATCGCCATGCTCGGTACCTTCATCGATACCCTTGTTGTCTGCACCATGACCGGCCTGGTGATCGTGATCATGGACGTGCTGCCCACCGGGGTCAGCGGCGCCAGCCTGACCTCCCTGGCCTTCGGCGGTGCCTTCCCCGGCGGCGAGATCATCGTCACCCTGGGCCTGTGCCTGTTCGGTTTCACCACCACCATCGGCTGGTCCTTCTACGGCGAGCGCTGCGTGGTGTTCCTCGTCGGCACCCGCGGCGCCCCGCGCATGCGCTGGATGTAAGGAATTTACGCATTGTCATCCCGGCCGGATGGCCTGCGAAGGCCGGGCAAAGCGCCGGCAACTGTGTTTATGGTGCGTATGGCTTTTGGTCTCTGAGCATGGCGTTGAGGGTAACGAGGAGTTTTCGGGCGACGGCGATGAGGGCGAGTTTCTTGGGTTTTCCGGCGTTGACGAGGCGGTTGAAGACGGCCCTGTAGCGGGTGTTTGCGCGGGCGGCGGCCAGGGCGGCCATGTAGAGGGCGCGTCGCACACGCGGCCGGCCGCCGCGGATACGGCGCACGCCCTTGTGGAGGCCGCTGTCGCAGTTGAAGGGGGCCAGCCCGGCCAGGGCCGCGATGGTACCGGAGGAGCGCTGTCCCAGCTCCGGCATCAGGGCGAGCAAGGTGGTGGCCGTGACCGGACCGATGCCGGGCGTGCTGGTCATCAGGCGGGCCTGTCCGGCCAGTTCGGTCTCGTTTTGGATGAGGGCATCGATCTCGTCCTGCAGGGCCTTGATCGCGGCCTTGAGCCAGTCGAGATGGGCGATGAGGTTCGCGCGTACGGCCTCGGGCAGCCCGGCGGTCTCGCCGAGCCGGACGGTCTCGGCGGCGCGCTGCTGGACCAGCTGGTCGCGGCGTTTATGCAGCCCGGCCAGGGTGTCGCGCGCCTGTGAGCGCACCGGCCGGGTGGTGGGCTTGAGGCAGCGGCCCAGCTCGGCGAGCATGGCCGCGTCGATCCGGTCGGTCTTGGCCAGCCGGCCGGTGGCTTCGGCGAAGCGGCGGGCCTGCATCGGGTTGATGCGGGCATGGGCCAGATCCGCCGCGTGCAGGCCGTGACGCAGGGCGCTGTCATAATGGCCCGTGGCTTCCAGCACGACGAAGACGGACCGTCCGGCCAGTGTGGCGGTCCAGCCGGCGATGGCGGCGGCGGTGTTGGCAAGGCGCAGATGACCCGCCTTGGGATCGAAAACGTCCAGATGCGCCTTGGCGATATCGATTCCGATGTAATCCAGATGTAAGCTCATGAAGTCTGTCCCTGTGATGCGACGTCCGTTGCAACCGGCGTCGTGCAACTGTTCAGGCTGAACGCAGACACGCGCGAAGGGGCCCGAGCCGGCACACGGCGTCACAAGCGCCAGGGACCTAACGGCCTCCTTCGCGCAACCATCCTACGACACCTCAAACACACAGGGACCTACCGACGAGGAGCCCAGCGCGTGTCCTATATCGACGCCCTGTCACAACCGGCCCCGAGATGGCCGGGCGCCCGCTCTCCCGAGGCCGAGGAAGAAACCCGTCCGACGGAAGGTTTTGATGCCATCCCGCCCGAAGCGGCCGAACTGCCGCCCGAGGCCAGCCAGAAAATTGCCGAAGCCGCACCGCCCGGCCAGTCCGGCGGCGAGCAGCCGCCGGGTTCCAACCTGGGCGGCGGCGTGGTCGAGGAATTCCTCAAATGGGCCCGGATGAGCCCGGCCGAGCA
>CAJWWA010000058.1 GCA_913048495.1 uncultured Halieaceae bacterium | reverse complement strand
TCCCACCGCCCGAGCCTGAGCCGTACCGACGACAGAGGCAGCGGTTCCAGCGGCGCCAGACCAATTCGGGCATTGTAGGAAACACTGCGGCGGTAGGGGCGGGCGTGGTAGTAGGGGGTTCCGGAACGTGCGAGGCATGGATGCCGAGCCCGAGCTGCCATGGATGGCGCTTTTGCGATTCCGGAACCCCCTACTACCACGACCGACCCGGCTCAGCTGGCACCCCGGAATCACCACCCGGGCCGGTGCTACTGGCACCCGAACGCGCACTAGTGGCACCGAAACAACCGGATCAGGATAATGGCGGGCTTTGCGGCAGGAACACGGATCGACGATGAAGAAGTACCGGGTTTATGGGATGGGGGCGGCGCTCCTCGATACAGAAATCAAGGTGACCGACGACGAGCTGGGGAAGCTTGGCGTAGAGAAAGGGCTCATGACCCTGGTCGACGAGGCGCGGCAGGGTGAGCTGCTCGAGGGGCTGCGCGGGCACCTGATCAAGGCCAACCATGCCAGTGGCGGCAGTGCAGGTAACAGCATGATCGCCACGGCCCAGTTCGGCGGGCCGACCTTCATGACCTGCAAAGTCTCCGGCGATGCCGACGGTGACCTGTACCTGGCAGACCTCGAGGCGGCCGGCGTCGATCATCCCCTCAAGGGCCAGCGCTGCGGCGGCACCACCGGCAAGTGCCTCGTGCTGATCACGCCGGACGCCGAGCGCAGCATGAACACCTACCTGGGTGTTTCCGAGACGCTGTCCGTCGATGAGCTGGACGCGGAAGCGCTGGCCGCCTCCGAGTACCTGTACATCGAGGGCTACCTGGTGACCTCGCCCACCGGCCGCGCCGCCGCGATCCGCGCGCGGCAGCTGGCCGAGGCGGCGGGCGTGAAAGTGGCCATCAGCTTCGCGGACCCGGGCATCGTCGCGCACTTCCGTGACGGGCTGGCGGAGATGGTCGGCGACGGGGTGGACCTGGTCTTCGCCAACGGCGACGAGGCGCTCAACTGGACCGGCGCGGACGATCTCGCCGTGGCCGTCGAGCGCATGAAGGCCACGGCGAAGCAGTTCGTCATCACCCGCGGCGGTGACGGCGCGCTCTGCCACGACGGGCGGGATGTGCACGAGATTCCCGTACACAAGGTCCACGCAGTGGACACCAACGGCGCCGGGGACATGTTCGCCGGGGCCTTCCTCTACGCCATCACCCGCGGCGAGGACTTTCCCACCGCCGGCCGCTTTGCCAGCCTGACCGCCGGCAAGGTGGTGTCGCAGTACGGCCCGCGGCTGGAAGCGCACGAGTACTCGGCGCTCCGCGAGGAGTTCTTCGGGGACTAAAACAACGCGTACTGCGCCTCCACCACCTCGGCGAAGGACGTGCCGAGCGCGTGCAGCATACCGTCGGCCACCGGCGCCAGCTGGCGGTCGATGTAGTGCTGGTAGTCGAGCGGGGCGCGCGGGTCGTCTGCCGGCTCGGCGCCCGCGGTAGTGATCACGTAGCGGACGGCGCCGCCCCGGTGCGGCTTGCGCAGGCCCCGCTCAACGGCGAGGCGCGCGGCCTGCACGTGCGGTGGCACGTTACGCTGGTAGTCGTCGAGGCGCCGGCGCAGGCGCTTGCGGTAGACGAGCTGCTCGTCGCGCTCGCCGGCGCGCACCGCCGCCACCTCGGCGCGCAGCCAGTCCTGCCACGGCTCGTCGCGGAAGATGCGGCCGTAGAGTTCCTCCTGCACCTGCCGGGCCAGGCGCGTCCAGTCCGAGCGCACGTTCTCCAGGCCCTTGAACACCAGCCGCTCGCCGCCCGCGCCGTCGTCCACCAGGCCGGCATAGCGCTTCTTGCTGCCCTTTTCCGAGCCGCGCACCGTGGGCATGAGGAAGCGCCGGTAGTGCGTCTCGAACTCCAGCTCCAGCCGCGACTCCACGGCGTACTCCGCCCGCAGCGTCTCGCGCCACCAGGCGTTCAGCGTGGCCTCCAGCTCGCGCCCGGCGGCTTCGGCGGCCGCGTCATCTTGTGCCTCTTCGATCCAGACGAACACCGAGTCCGTGTCGCCGTAGATCACCGTGTGGCCCGCGGCCTCGATGCGGTCCTTCGTGCGGTTGAGAATCTCGTGACCGCGCAGGGTGATGGAGGCGGCCAGGCGCGGGTCGAAGAAGCGGCAGCCCGGGGAGCCGAGCACGCCGTAAAAGGCGTTCATGATGATCTTGATGGCCTGGGACAGCGGCGCATCCGCGGCCTGCTTCGCCGCGTCGCGCTGGGCCCAGAGCTGCTCGATGAGGTCCGGCAGGATGTGGCCCTCACGGGCGAAGCGCACGCCGCGGAAGCCCGGCACCGAGGCTTCCTCGGGCAGCACCGGGTCCGAAGCCAGTACCAGGCCCAGCGGGTCGATGTTGAAGGTGCGGATGATGCTCGGGTACAGGCTCTTGAAGTCCAGCACCAGCACGTGACGGTAGAGCCCGGGGCGGGAGTCGAGCACGAAGCCCCCGGGCGCATCCGGCGCCGTGCTCGCCGCCACCGGTGCCACGAAACCGCGCCGGTGCAGCCGCGGCAGGTAGAGAAAGTCGAAGGCCGCCACCGAGCCGCCGGAGCGATCCGCCGCCAGCCCGGTCATGGCGCTGCGCGCGAGGCAGAAGGGGATCAACCCCGTCTTTTCGAGAATCCAGGTCACCAGCTCGCAGTCGCGCAGGTTGTAGTCCACCAGCCGCGTTCGGTCCTCGCGGAACAGCCGGCCGATCTCCTCGCCCCGCTCCGGCTCGTGCAGCAGCTTGCCCTCGCCAAGCAGCTCCTTCGCCACGTTGTCGAGCGCAAAGCTCTCGAAGCGGTAGAAGGCCGCCCGCAGCCACTCGGGCCCGTCGATCACCAGCCGCCCGGTCACCTGCAGCGCGTGGCGCTCGCCATCGTCGTCCAGCGGACGCCAGTGCGGCGGCCGGCCGTCGCGGCCGAGGCGGAGCGGGACGCCGAGCCGGTCGGCCAGGCGCTGCAGGAAGCGCAGGTCGAAGTTGATAACATTCCAGCCGGTGATCACGTCCGGGTCGAAGGCGGCGAGCCAGTCGAGGAAGGCGAGCAGCACCGCACGATCGGTGGGGAACGCCTGCACCACGTCCTGGCCGGTCCCGGGCCCGCGCAGGAACACCCGCCGCTCCTCCACCCCGCCCGGCCCGGTGCCGTGCACGGCGATGGAGTAGAGCTCCAGCCCTTCCATGGCGGTCTCGATGTCGATGGAGGCGGTGCGCAGCGCCGGCCGGTAATCCGCCGGGCGCAGGCGGGGCGAGCGCATGACCCGATGGCCGCCGGCGCGCTCGACGGTGCCTTCGAGCGTGGCGGCGCCGGTGATGAACCGCTCCATCAGGTAGCGGTCGGCCGGGTTGAGATCCGCCTCCAGCGGCTCGAGCCCCGCTTCCGCGAGGCGGCGGGACGCCTCCCGGGCCTGGCGGTGCCCGGGAAAGTAGAGCGCGCGCACGGGGCAACGCGAGAAATCGCGCAGCTCGGGCTCACCCGAAGTGAACCCTCGCTCACCGGCTAGCAACCGCTCCGCCTCGGGCCACTGCTCAGCCGGGAGAAAGAAAACGCTCTGCTCGCCGGTGATGTGGGCGCAGAGCGGCCCCTCTGCGGTGGCGAACCAGAAGTCGATCGCGACGCCGCCGGCAACGTCCCGCCACTGGCGGGATAACAGGCAACCTGTGAGTTGCCGTGTCACGCCGCGGGAAACACGTTCCCGCGGGAACGTTCTCGGGTAATAAAGAGCAACGCGTTTAGCATCTGAATGTTATATCGCCGTCAGCCACAAGTGACGAATTGTAAGTGTTGCTGTGGTGGCCGGCTTCAGGCTATTGTCGTACGGTGATCCCGTACGATTAGGTGCCCTCGTGGAATCGGTCAGCGTCAACAAGTTCAGAGACAACCTGAAAAGCCTTATTGAGCAGGTAGTTAGCCGGCACGAACCACTCAAGGTGACCCGCCGCGCCGGGGAAGCCTTCGTGGTCATGAGCGCCGAAGACTGGGAGCGCGAGCAGGAAACGCTGCACGTGCTGCAAAGTAAGGCGCTCATGCAGCAGATCGGCGATTCACTGCAGACGCACACGCGCGGCGAAGGCTACCAGCCGACCGACGAGCAGCTGGATGAGATCACTGGTCTTTGAGGGGAATACCTGGGAGGCCTACGAGACCCTGCGCGAGAAGGATAAGCGCCTGCACAAGGCGCTCTGCAAGCTGCTGAAGGAAATGCTGAGGTCAGAAGACCCGGCCGTCGGCCTCGGCAAACCCGAACCCCTGAAGTACAACCTCACCGGCCTGTGGTCGCGGCGCCTGTCGCAGCGGGACCGGCTGATCTACCGCTTCGACGAAAAGGCCATCTACGTCTTCGCCATCGGCGGCCACTACGATCAGCGCTGACTTCCTCCCCCTTGCCCGCAGCAACGACCCAGCCTCGACTACGCCAGCCGGGCGCCGTTCTGAACGTCCGCTTCAGGGCTGACCAGCACGACGGCGCCGTCTTCGCGGTGAATACCGGTCACCAGGCACTCCGATAGGAAAGGGCCGATCCGCTTGGGCGGGAAGTTGACGACGGCGAGCACCTGCTTACCGAGCAGGTCTTCCTTTGAGTAGAGGTCCGTGATCTGGGCGCTGGAACGCTTAATGCCGATTTCCTCGCCGAAATCGACGCGCAGCTTGTAGGCGGGCTTTCGGGCTTCGGGGAAGTCGTGGACTTCGATGATGGTGCCGACCCGTAGCTCTACCTTCCGAAATTCAGACCAATCGATAGCTTCTTCGCTCAAGCCTCAAATCTCCTGTGGTACTCACGTGAGCCTCTGTGAACGCCGGGCAAGAGCCAACTGGCCCTGCCCCGCACACCGCAGTTCGACCAGGCTGGCACACATCGCGACTCTTACTGGCTCATTGCCCAAGGAGATCTCTCAAAGCTTTGGCCGGCCCGCTGGTTGCCAACCTCTCCGTGTTCAGGACCCCCCGTACCGAAAGCTCCCTCAGCATTTTCGTCTTTTGGATATTCAGCAAATCCCGGTTCCTCGAGATACTCATCCCGATCAACATGGTTTCCAACTCGCGAATGGATGCCCGCCGGGCGTTCGTGGGCTTTCTGAACTTGTCCCGTGGCGTAATCTGGGCGAGCAGCGTCAGCTCGGGGTAACCCCGCCGCCCGACGATAGCCTGATTGAAGTGATTGATCTTGTGAGCGGTCAGGCATTCCTGGCGGAAGGACGATTTCTCGGCCTTGCCGACATACCAGGGCATGGCGCCACGGGAAGCCCTGATGGAAAAGATGTAGCAGCCGCAAGCGTCAGACAGGCCCGGAACTTCCTCCTCGACTGAATGCCAGAAATCGCGTCGATCCGACGCGGTTGCGGCGAGAAGTCCCTTGGCATTCCGCTCCAAGCGGTACGGTCCATAGGTTTCAAATAGCATCGACCACCATCTGCCGCCTTAACGCTTGAACTAAGCTGCGGCTGCGTAGCAGGCGTCCAGCTTAAGTGACTTGTTAAGCTGGACGTTCAGTCTTTGACGCCTTTAGCTTTCGAAAATGAAAACTTTGCCCAGGTGGACTCATCGGATTCAACAGCACTTTCCGGGTAAGAGAGTTCAGCGCCATACTTCCCCTCGTGATTAAGGCCGCTTACGCCAAACATCATACTCCAGGTGCTGCCTGCAAATTTTTTGCGCAAAATCTGGATTTCTCTGTGTGATCCTTTTAGAAACTTAGTGCGCATGCCATTTTCGGTTTCCTCATTTCCTGCATAAGGCACCCAGAATCCACCCCAGTCTTTGAGATTCCAGAACTCGGACTCACTCCACTCTTTGTCTGTGAACAATCGCTCACCCAACTGAGCAGAAGCGTGAAGATTATGGAGGTGACCGGTTTCGGCGTTTTTGATGTAAAGATCAATCACCGTGTAGTCTTCTGCCTTGCCTTTGGCGCATGCAAATAAGGAATCTTCATCGTGCATTAAATAAATGGAAACCTGTGCTGGCATTTCGATCTTTGTTGCCGCTTGCCATTCATCTTTGCCACAACGTCCGTCGAATAGTGGTGCTTTATTGGTTTGGTTTATAGAGATAGGTTCGAAAGCATTGGCATCAGCCGTGGAAAATAACAGAGCGGCATTCAATAAAATAAGTGACGACAGTGTTTTCACAGAAACCTTCCTTTGATTCAGTGCTTAACAATACAAGTAAAAATTTTCGCGCCCCAATGGATAAGTTTTCCAGACCAGCATTCCCTAATGTGGAACCTGTTCTTTAATTGACTCGCAACTTCGCCACGCCGGACGGCTTCCTCGTCGCTTGAGCGAGCAATAACCACACATACCACCTGATTAGCATCATAGGCTTTTTCGATACGCTCTCGGAACTCAGCATTACCGCGCCCAGACCATAGAGACACTTTGTCGATAGAAGTGGTCCTACCATCTTTCAGTGAAGTGAAAAACTGGCTCCAAAGGCTAACCACCAGTTCGCATTTTGGATTTTCGGCGGATACTGACCAGTTAAAATTCTTGAGTTCAGCTCGCACCTCGCGAAGCAATCTCTAATTCCAATTTGCAATTCTCAGGACCATGCCCTGAGATCCGCTTGGCGCTTAACGCCTGTGGCAGCGGCGCCAAAAACGCGCAGCGGTTTTGGCGTCCGGCCCCGAAGGGGCGTACTGCCCGCACTTGTTATGTTTCACCTGGCCCTCTCTATCATTTCGTCAATGTAGCCAGCTCTACTATAGCCATCCACAAAGTTGTAGCCGGTAAACAGTTGCCACAAAAAGCGACAGAAGCTTTTTGTCTCATCGTAATCTGGTTGTGTAAGCTCGACACTAGAGATCGCTTGAGACAGTCTATTTAGAAATTGGAATAATTCCGCATCCTGAATCGGGAGGATGCTACGATAAAAGCGAATTTCATCATTTAGAAGTCGTAAATCAAAAATCACCTCGCGCAGGTAAAACTCGTTACTTTGCAGCCCATTTGCAATTGCACTCCACCGATCCTCTCCTTTGTCGTTTGTGCCTTTGAAGTAACGCCTAAATTCCTCTTTGACGAGGAGATTCTCGCGATCTGGGTATTCTTGAGAATCACTAAGAATCAGAAACTTATTAATTAAGGAGAGTTTTGTTCGATCGTACTCTTGTACGAAGTTACGCACGACAATCTGACGACGTTTCCAGTCAGGCAAGTATACAACTAGGTAAAAGAACACTGAGCTGAGTAACAAACCTGTGCTCAAAGTGTGCACATATTTAGTCGCACCAGTACCTGATATGGTAATGATGGAGATGAGCAAGCTAGCGACTGTAAGCATAGCCAAAAGTACATTTTCTTTTTTTCCAATCATGCTCGGTGCCTAAAGTGAAACATAACAGCTAAGTAACCGGACCAGTCCGCCTATCACCACGCCGGTTATCTCCCGTCGCACCAAATACTGCATACCGTCTCGCCCAATAAAATCAACGCGTTAGCACAAACCCAAAGATAGCACCGGCTGATCACCGCTGCCCTGCCGGTCTATTCATCCCCCAGGTAATGTTCAGAAAGCCAGCGGTATATCACCGCCAATTCAATGGCTTGCAACGATGTGTTACGGCTGAGTGACATCCTGCCGGTGAAATGCGGCCTTACGCCTCACCCACCCAGGCTTCCCGCAACCACTCCCGTAGCCAATCCCCCGTAACATCCCATGACTAAACGCGCCCCCCTCTACCAGCCTCATCCGCCAGGAGGGCCTTAACGGCTTCAACGAACGGCGTGACACGCTGGATACAAGCCAGCTGAGAAGCGGTGACTACCGCGGTCGAGACTTGCGCGACATGAATGCCGCAGGGTTGGATATCTCGGATTCCTACTTCCTCGGCGCCGACCTCTCGGATATTGGCCCGCACTCGCCCGGAACATGCTTGAACTGGCGGCAGCGATCACCGCACAAGTCGCTAGCCTTCCTTTTCGCTGTCTGAACCTTGCCTGCTCTGCATACCGCTGCCCAGTGCGATGCCCACGGCGATGCCAATCGCCAGGCCCGCGCCCACGTTGTCCATTGCCGACCCCAGGGCGAGGCCGACGCCGATGCCGATCGCAAGGCCGGCACCCAGGTAGCGGGAGTCGCGTTTTTTATCCGGTTCTGACGCCATGTCGGCTCCCCTGGGGCGGAAGGTTTGAGTGCATTGACCGTGCCGGCGGGTTCCCCGAGGCTTATGCCTAGGTTTCACCCTGCCACTGCCGTAAGCTACCACCCGAACGGCTATCAACCCAGCACCGGGACCCCCCATGACCAAACCCGTCATCAAATCCGACCCCCTCTACCAGCTCCTCCGCCAGGAGGACATCAAGGGCTTCAACGAGCAGCGCGACAAGCTGGATACGAGCCAGCTGAAGAGCGGCGACTACCGCGGCCGTGACCTGCGCAATATGAACGCCGCCGGGCTGGATTTCTCGGATTCCTACTTCCGCAATGCGGACCTGTCGGGCATCGACTTCCGCACCACCAACCTTGAGGGGGCGAGCCTGCTGGACGCCAAGCTCTCGGGGACCTACTTCCCGGCGGAGCTGTCCGCCGAGGAGATCCGCCTGTCGCTCGATACGGGCACGCGGCTGCGCTACAAGCACTAGCCGCGTCGGCCGGGGGCGCCTTAGCCGGGGGCGCCTTAGCCGGGGGCGCCTCAGCCCTGGGCGAGCAGGTCGCGCAGGTCGATGATCGCCGCGTTGGCGCGGGCGAGGTAGGAGGCCATCACCAGCGAGTGGTTGGCAAGGAAGCCGAAGCCCGTGCCGTTCAGGATGAACGGGCTCCAGACCACGGCCTGGGTGCCTTCGAGCTCTCGGATGATCTGCTGCAGGCTCACGCGGGCGTTCTTCTTCTCCAGCACCTCGGCAAAGTCGATCTCCGCCGCGCGCAGGAAGTGGATAAGCGCCCAGGCGCTGCCGCGGGCCTCGTAGAAGACGTCGTCGATCTCCGTCCAGGGGGTGCGCACTTCCATTTCACTCGGAGCGCTGGTGGCCTGGGTGGCGCCGGCGTCGCCGGCCAGGTCCGTGTTCAGGCGGCGCTGGCCCACGCTGGCGACCAGGCGCTGGGACAGGCTGCCGAGGCGGGCATTGATCATGGACAGCCATTCGCGCAGGTTGTCGGCGCGGGCGTAGAACTGGGCGTCGGGCTGGTCCGGATCCACCAGCCGGTCAAGGTAGCTCTCGAAGTACTTGAGGCCCTTCCTGTACTCCGACTCGGAGGGTGGCAGCAGCCAGCTGTCGGTCTGGAAGTTGAGGCGCGGCTCGCCGAGAGCGAGGTCCGGGTCTTCCTTGGACTGGGACTGGGAGCGCGACAGCACCTCGCGGAAGGCGCGGCCGAGGTCCCGGCTCTGGATGAGCACGCCGTATTCCCAGTGCGGCATGTTGTCGAGGTAGAGGCCCGGGGGCATGCGGTCGTTGTAGAGGAAGCCGCCGCGCTTCTCTAGGAGCGTGTCGACCACGCCGATGAGCGTGGCGGTGGTCACGGCGCCGGTCACGTCGCTGCGACCCGCGGGGACCATTTCGGCCGTTTTTGCCTTCACGTCGAACTCGGACGGCGCCACGCTCCAGACGAAGCCGAGGATGATCACGATCACGGCGTAGATCGCCAGCAGGATGCCCGCGAAGCGGAACCAGTTGCCCCGCGGCAGGTAATCGTCGACGAAGTTCTGCAGCCGCTGGCGCAGGCCGGGCTTCTTCGGGGTCACGTCCAGGGTGTCGTCTGCCATGATCAGTGCTCGTGGTGGTGGCCCGCCGCCGGAGCATCGCGACGCACGGCGGCATCGGCGCAGCTGGGCTCGCCGTCATCGGTGATGAGGCAGAGCCGCACGGTCTCGCCGGGGGCGGGCATACGTTCGAGGTCCTTCAGCATCAGGTGCAGGCCGCCGGGCTCGAAGCTCGCGCTCTCGCCAGGCGCCAGCGGCAGGACCGCCACGGGCACCATGCGCATGGCGCCGTCCTCGGCACGGCTCTCGTGCAGCTCCGCGCGGCCGGCGCCGCTGGCTGCGGCGCCGACGATACGCACGGTGTCGTCGCCGCGGTTGGTCACGACCAGGTAGCCGGCGGTCACCGACTGGGTCGGCGGCAGGGCACGCACCCAGGCGTCCTCGACGGCAAGGGGGTCGGCGACGGTGGGAGCGGCAAGCGCCGCGCCCAGGACGATAAGGGGCAGGGGTCGAAACACGCGGAAAACCTCTAACGCTGTTTGGCGGGCGCACGCCGCGCCCGAGCCCCGATCATAGCATCCCGGGGCGCTGGCAGCGCGTTGGGGGGGCGGCGAGGCGCTGCTACAATGCGCCTCCCTCTCGATCCTCCGGGCCCCGGCTCCATGCGCGCATTCCTCGCCGCCCTGCTGCTCCTCCTTGCGACGGCCATTGCCACGGCGGCCAGCCAGGCCGCGGGGCCGCTGACGGCCGCACCGCAGGCGGGCTCACCCTTCGCGAGCCTGGAGCAGGACTTCCTCCCGGTGGAAGAGGCCTACGTGCCCGCGCTGGAGCTGCAGGACGACGGCACGCTGCGCCTGTATTGGCAGATCGCGCCCGAGTACTACCTCTACCGGCACCAGTTCGCCTTTACGCTGAATGACTCGCGGGGTGATGTGCCGGTGGAGGCTGCACTGCCGCCCGCCCTTGAGCGCACGGACGAGTTCTTCGGCGACGTGGCGGTCTACTACGACAACGCCGACATCACGCTGGCGCCGGCCCGGCCCCTCGCGGGCATCGCCACGCTCACGGTGCGCTCCCAGGGCTGCGCGGACGCCGGCCTCTGCTACCCGCCGCGGGACCAGGCCTTCCGCATCGACACGGCGACGGGGGCGGTCAGCGAAGTCGCGCTCCCCCGCCCGGGGCAGGCGCCGCCGGCGGCACCGCCCGCCGGGGCCGCCGGCGGCGCGGGCGGTCTCCTGACCATGCTGCTGTTCGCAGCCCTCGGCGGGCTGATCCTGAACCTCATGCCCTGCGTGTTCCCGGTGCTCTCCCTCAAGGCCCTGGGCTTCGCCGCGTCCGAGCCCGCGGAACGGCACCGCCACGCCTGGCTCTACGGCGCCGGGGTGGTGCTCAGCTTCCTGCTGGTGGCCGGGGCGCTCATCGCCCTGCGCGGCGCCGGCATGGCCGTGGGCTGGGGCTTCCAGCTGCAGTCGCCGGGTTTTGTCATCGGCCTCGCCTACCTGTTCGTGGCCATGGGCCTGTCGCTCTCGGGCCTGGTGCACTTCGGCGGGCGCTTCATGAATCTCGGCAACAGCCTGGCCAGCGATGGCGGCGACCGCGGCGCCTTCTTCACCGGCGCCCTCGCGGTCGTCGTGGCCAGCCCCTGCACCGCGCCCTTCATGGGCACGGCGCTGGGCTTCGCGCTCACCCAGCCGACGCCAGTCGCCCTCGCCGTGTTCGCCGCCCTCGGCGCCGGCATGGCGGCGCCGCTGGTGCTGCTCGGCCACAGTGCGCTGGCGCGACGCCTGCTGCCGCGGCCCGGGGCCTGGATGCAGCGGCTGCAGCAGTTCCTCGCCTTCCCGCTCTACGCCACCGCCCTGTGGCTGTTCTGGGTGGCCGGGCGTCAGGCCGGGGTGGATACGATGACCGCGGCCCTGGGCGGCGCCCTCCTGCTCGCCCTCGGGCTGTGGCTGTGGAGCACCGGCGGCTGGCGCCGCGGGGCGGCCCTGCTCGCGCTCGTCGCCGCCGTGGCCGCGGGCAGCTACCGCGGCGATGCGCCGGCGGCGGGCAGGCTGGCCGACGGGCACGCGCTCTGGTCCGAGGCCGCCGTGCGCGAGGCCCAGGCGGCCGGCACGCCGGTGTTCGTGGATTTCACGGCGGACTGGTGCATCACCTGCCTCGCCAACGAACGCACGGTGCTGGACACCAACACCATCCGGGAGGCCTTCGCCGCCGGCGGCGTGCGCTACCTCGTGGCCGACTGGACCAACCGGGACCCGGTCATCGCCGACTTCCTCGCCCGCCAGGGCCGCTCGGGCATCCCGCTGTACCTGCTCTACCCCGGCCGCCCCGGGGCCGCGCCAGTGGTGCTGCCCCAGCTGCTGCGCAAGGGCGTGGTCCTCGAGGCGCTGGAGGCACTGTCATCCACCTGAGGGGATGGCCCCCGGCAATGTGTTCACCTCATATATTGCCGCGATAGTGCAGCTAAATTCGGGAAAAATCGCCAAAAACCCCCTGTGCGGTGGACAGCGCCACCATCCTGATCCACACTGTGCCCTCTTGTGGAGCAACTCGGGCTTGCGCGCGCCATGGCCAGCATCCTCGTCCTGCACGGTCCCAACCTGAACCTGCTCGGTGAGCGGGAGCCGGCCGTCTATGGGCGCGAGACCCTCGACGACATCGACGCGCACCTGGCCGCCGTCGCCCGCGACGCCGGGCACCACCTGCTGTCGATGCAGAGCAATGCCGAGTCCGAGCTGGTGGAACGGGTGCACGACGCCCGCCGCGAGGGGGTGGATTTCATCCTCATCAACCCGGCCGCGTTCACGCACACGAGCATCGCCCTGCGCGATGCCCTGGCGGGGGTGGCCATCCCCTTCATCGAGGTTCACCTGTCGAACGTGCACGCGCGCGAGCCCTTCCGCCACCACAGCTATTTTTCCGACCTCGCCCGCGGGGTTATCTGCGGGCTCGGCGCCCAGGGCTACGAGCTCGCCCTGCAGGCTGCTTTGCGCCAGCTGGAACCCTGATACCGACAACGATTGCTTACACATTGCAAGGAACGCCGCTATGGACATTCGCAAGGTCAAGAAGCTGATCGAACTCCTGGAGGAGTCGAACATCGACGAGATCGAGATCCAGGAAGGGGAAGAATCCGTGCGCATCAGCCGCAACGGCTCCCGGGTACAGTACGCGCCCGCCGGCTACGCGCCGCCGCCCCCGCCGCCGGCCCAGCCCGCCGCTGCGGCCGCCCCGCAGCAGCCGGCTGCGGCCGCCCCGGAGCCCGCCGCGGCGCCGGAGGAGAAGGGCCACCTGGTGCGCTCGCCCATGGTCGGCACCTTCTACCGGTCGCCCTCGCCCTCCTCGTCGCCGTTCATCGAAGTGGGCGCGACGGTGAAGGAGGGTGACGTGCTCTGTATCGTCGAGGCCATGAAGATGATGAACCAGATCGAGGCGGACAAGTCGGGCACGGTCGCCGCGATCCTCGTCGACAACGGCGAGCCGGTGGAGTATGACCAGCCGCTCGTCTCCATCGTCTGATCGAACGGCCACGAGGTAACCCCATGCCCATGCTGGAAAAGGTGCTCATCGCCAATCGCGGCGAGATCGCCCTGCGCATCCTGCGCGCGTGCAAAGAGCTCGACATCCCCACGGTGGCGGTGCACTCGAGCGCCGATACGGAGCTCATGCACGTGCGCCTCGCCGACGAGGCCATCTGCATCGGTCCCGCCGGCTCCTCCCAGAGCTACCTGAACGTGCCGGCGATCATCAGCGCCGCGGAAGTCAGCAACGCCGACGGCATCCACCCCGGCTATGGCTTCCTGGCCGAGAACGCCGACTTCGCCGAGCAGGTCGAGAAAAGCGGCTTCACCTTCATCGGCCCGAGGGCGGAAACGATCCGGCTCATGGGCGACAAGGTGTCGGCCATCGCCGCCATGAAGGCCGCCGGCGTGCCCACGGTCCCCGGGTCCGACGGCCCGCTGCCGGACGACCCGGACGAGATTCTCGCCATCGCGCGCAAGGTCGGCTTCCCGGTGATCATCAAGGCCGCTGCCGGCGGCGGCGGCCGCGGCATGCGCGTCGTCCACAACGAGGCCGCCCTGCTAAACTCCGTGCAGGTGACCAAGTCCGAGGCCGGCGCGGCCTTCGGCTCCGAGGTGGTCTACCTCGAGAAGTTCCTGCAGAAGCCGCGGCACGTCGAGATCCAGGTGATCGCCGACGGCCAGGGCCACGCGATTCACCTGGGCGACCGCGACTGCTCCCTGCAGCGCCGGCACCAGAAGGTGATCGAGGAGGCCCCGGCGCCGGACATCGACCCGCACCTGCGCGAGCAGGTGGCGGACGCCTGCGTGAAGGCCTGCATCGATATCGACTACATCGGCGCCGGCACCTTCGAGTTCCTCTACGAGGACGGCGGCTTCTACTTCATCGAGATGAACACGCGGATCCAGGTCGAGCACCCGGTGACGGAGATGATCACCGGCATCGACATCGTGCACGAGCAGCTGCGCGTGGCCAGCGGCCTGCCGCTCTCCGTCACCCAGGAGGAGGTGCGCTTCCGCGGGCACGCCATCGAGTGCCGCATCAACGCCGAGGACCCGCACACCTTCATGCCCTCGCCGGGCACCATCAGCACCTACCACCCGCCCGGCGGTCCGGGCATCCGGGTGGACTCGCACATCTACGACGGCTACACGGTGCCGCCCTTCTACGATTCGCTCATCGCCAAGGTCATCAGCTACGGCGAGACCCGCGACAGCGCCATGGCCCGCATGCGCCAGGCGCTGGACGAGCTCATCGTCCAGGGCATCCGCACCAACACGGCGCTGCACCGGGACCTGGTGCGCGACCGGGCCTTCCAGGCCGGCGGCGTGAGCATCCACTACCTCGAAAGCAAGCTCGAGGATCACTAGTGAGCTGGCTGCAGCTGCGGCTGGACACGGAGCCGGCCGCGGCCGCCGCCCTCGAGGACGCCCTCCTTGCCGCCGGCGCGGTGGCCGTCACCCTTGAAGACAACGCCGACGAACCGGTGCTCGAGCCGGGCGTCGGCGAGACCCCGCTCTGGCGCCGCACCCGCCTTACCGGCCTGTTCCCCGCCGACGCCGACATGGACGCGGTGGTCGCCGGTCTGGACCCGGCGCTGGCCGGCGACGCCGCCCCGCGGGTCGAGATCCTAGAGGACAAGGACTGGACCCGGGAGTGGATGCAGCACTACAGGCCCATGCAGTTCGGCCCGCGCTTCTGGGTCTGCCCGAGCTGGCTGGCGCCGCCGGACCCGGAGGCGGTCAACCTGCTGCTGGACCCGGGGCTCGCCTTCGGCACCGGCTCGCACCCGACCACGGCGCTGTGCCTCGGCCAGCTCGCCGGGGCGGTGGCCGGCGGCGAGCGGGTGGTGGACTACGGCTGCGGCTCCGGCATCCTCGCCGTGGCCGCGGCGAAGCTCGGCGCGGGGCCGGTGCTCTGCGTGGACAACGACCCGCAGGCGCTCGTGGCCACCGCCGACAACGCCGCCCGCAACGGCGTAG
>CAJWWA010000057.1 GCA_913048495.1 uncultured Halieaceae bacterium | reverse complement strand
CGATTTCCTCGTAGGAAAGCAGCGTTTCGTGCATGCGCTCAACTGCCACGCGCGCATTTACGCCGAGCAGGTAGCGTATGTTGCGCAGGTCATCGTCGAGCGAAGAACCGGGATCGTCGCCCTCGCATAGCCGGGCCATGTGCCAGCGATCGAACAGCCGTTCCTTGACCGAAACGAGATCGATCAGCCGGACCTGCGCGTGACGGAAATCGCAGCAGATACGCTCGAAGATTTCCTCGACCACTTCTGCTTCGCCTTCGAGGATCTGGATGAACTGTTCTTCCACGAAGACCAGTATGCCGGTGATACCGGCTTCCTCGTTGAGCAGCGCGGCCTCGCCCGCGATCCGGGTGATCTGCCTATCGATGGTCAATGCGCCGGGTTCGAGGCGCGAAACGCTGGAATAAAGCAGCCTGCTGATCGGCATGGTATGTCCCCCGGGGCTCAGGCGTCGACGGGCTGCACGGGGCCGCCCGTAAGCTGAAGGAAGTCGACAGCGGCGATCGGACGTCCGGTCAGGAAGCCCTGGACCTCGTCGCAGCCCTGCTCTTGAATGAAGCTGAGCTGCGAATCGGTTTCGATGCCTTCCGCGGTGATCTTCATGCTGAGGCTCGATCCCAATTGCGCGATGGCGCGAACGATCGACGCGCTGCCGACATCGTCGGGCAGTTTCTGGACGAAGCTCTTGTCGATCTTGATGCGGCTGATCGGGAAGCGATGCAGGTAACTGAGCGAGGAATAGCCGGTGCCGAAATCGTCGAGCGAGATACGCACGCCCTGGTCGCGGATATGCGTCAGCGTGCGCAGGGCGGCCTCGTCGTTGTTGAGCAGCGCGGTCTCGGTAATCTCGAGTTCGAGTCGCTCGGGGGCAAGCCCCGAATCGGCCAGTGCCTGCGAAACGGTTTGCGGCAAGCGCGGGTCGAGCAACTGGACAGGCGATACATTGACCGCGAGGTCGATGTGTTCGGGCCAGCCCGCGGCATCCTTGCAGGCGCGCCGCAGTACGTCCGAACCGATGCGGGAAACAAGGCCGAGCTCCTCGGCGATCGGGATGAATTCGGTCGGCGATATTTCGCCATGTTGGGGGCAAGTCCATCGCAGCAGCGCCTCCGCACCCGTAATCTCGCCCTGGGCCGAGGAGAAGACCGGCTGATAAACGATCCTGAACTCGTTGCGCATCGACGCGCGGCGTAAGGATGCCTCGAGCGAACGGCGCCGCTGGATCGCTTCCATGAGCCTGGGTTCGAACAGGCGGTAAGTCTGCTTCCCGCCATGTTTGGCGGAATAGAGCGCGATATCCGCATGCTGGACCAGCGCGTCGGGATCGCTGCCATGATCGGGCGCCATGCCGACACCCACGCTGCCGCTGATTTCAACGACATTGCCTTCGATGATCATGGGGCGCGAGAGGATTTCGACAACCCGTTCCGCCACGGTCGTTGCAGCGTCGGGATCGCCGAGGCCGAACGCGATGATCGCGAACTCGTCGCCGCCGATACGCCCCACCACGTCGCCGGGACGCAGCACCGCCTGCACCCGTCGCGCCGTCTCCCTGAGGACCTCGTCGCCCGCCGCGTGGCCGTGGCGGTCGTTCACCGCCTTGAAGGCGTCGAGGTCGAGGAACAGCAGCCCCAGCGGCCAATCGCCCTGCCGCCCGTCCAGTCGCTCGTGTACCAGCTCGAGGAAAGCGCGGCGGTTAAGCACCTGGGTCAGCCCGTCGCGGCTGGCCAGGGACTCGAGGTTGTCGCGCTCGCGCCACTCGGCGGTCACGTCCCGCAGCAGCACGGCGGAGCCCGCGGGACCGTCACCCGGTCCGCGCAGCGGCACCCGGTGCACGCTCAGCACCAGGCCTTCAACGCGCACGTCCCGGGGCTTGCCGCCGGCCTCGAGTTCCGCCACCGGCAGGAAGGGAAAGGCCGCCGCAAGGCCCTGCTCGAGCGGCCGTGCCAGGGCGGAGAGGGCCTCCGCCGCCGGGTTGATGTCGATGATGCGGTCCTCGCGGTCGAGCATCACCACCCCCTCCCCCGCGGCCATGAAGATCTCCCGGTAGGACAGCGGTGAGGACCCGAGGAGGCCGCGGAACAGGGACCAGCCGATGCCGGCGGTGAACACCGGGAGCAGCAGTGGTGACGGCTCGAGGCCGTAAACGGTAAAGCCGCCCTGCGTATAGGCCACGTTGAAGAACATCACGCACACCGCGCTGGCGACCACGCCGATGATCTGGGCGCGGTAGGCCGCCAGGTCGCTGAAGAAACGGCTGACCAGGAGCACCAGCCCCAGGCCGAAGAGCAGGTAGCTGTAGGGCACGTGCACCCAGGTGAACCACCAGCCGTGCTCGATACCGAGGTTGGGCACCGGGCCGCTCTCCAGCCAGACATCTGCCCAGAGCCAGCCGTGCAACGGGTTCGTGGCCGTCAGCGCGATTGTCGCCAGCGGCAGCGCCAGCAGGGCAGCGAGCTGCGGGCGCCCGAGCCAGCGGTCGTAGCCCGTGTAGCGCGCGGCGAAGACCAGCCAGGCCACCGGGCAGGTCGCGCAGCCGAGGTAGAGGGCGCGGCCGAACAGCTGTTTCAGTTCGAAACCCGGTGCGAGGTGCTCGAGGGCGGCAAAGCCGCTCCAGGTCCCGACCAGCAATGCGAAGACGCCGAAGGCGCGCCGGCCGGGGACCCGCGGCCCGCTGAAGGCGAAGGCAGCGGCGAACAGCATGGCCAGCGTTCCCACGGTGGGCAGCAGGACGATGAGAAGCTGCAGCGGCGTCATGGGCACAGGGCTCCGCGAGGTCCCGCCCAGTGTAACCCAAAAAAAAAGGGCGGCACGGGGCCGCCCTTGGTGGACACGGCGCGCCGGGCGGCGCGCGGCGTTCCTCAGCCGAACTGGTTCATGGTGTTGTCCTTACCACCGGCCTTCAGCGCGCCCTCGCCGGAGAAGTACTCCTTGTGGTCGTCGCCGATGTTGGAGCCGGCCATGTCCTGGTGCTTGACGCAGGCGATGCCCTGGCGGATCTCCTTGCGCTGCACGCCCTGGACGTAGGCCAGCATGCCCTCCTCGCCGAAGTAGCCCTGGGCGAGGTTGTCCGTGGACAGGGCCGCCGTATGGTAGGTCGGCAGCGTGATCAGGTGGTGGAAGATGCCCGCCTCGCGCGAGGCATCGGCCTGGAAGTTCTTCACCCACTCGTCGGCCTGTGCGGCCAGCTCGGAGTCGTCGTACTCGGCGCTCATCAGCTTGTCGCGGTCGTAGGCAGTCACGTCGCGGCCTTCTTCCTGCCAGGCATCGAATACCTGCTGGCGGAAGTTCAGCGTCCAGTTGAAGGACGGCGAGTTGTTGTAGACGAGCTTGGCGTCGGGCACGTGCTGGCGGATCTTGGCGACCATGCCGCCGATCTGGCCGACGTGCGGCTTCTCGGTCTCGATCCAGAGCAGGTCCGCGCCGTTCTGCAGGCTGGTCACGCAGTCGAGCACGACCCGCGCTTCGCCGGTGCCGGGCTTGAAGCGGTACAGGCCGTTGGGCAGGCGCACCGGGCGCACCAGCCTGCCGTCCTGCTTGATCACCACGTCGCCCTCGTTCACGTCCTCGGCGCTGCTCACCTCCTCGGTCTCGAGGAAGGCGTTGTACTGCGAGGCGAGGTCGCCGGGCTCGCGGGATACCGGGATCTTCTGCGTCAAGCCGGCGCCCAGGGAGTCGGTACGGGCGACGATCACGCCGTCATCGACACCGAGTTCGAGGAAGGCGTAGCGCACGGCGTTGATCTTGGCGAGGAAGTCCTCGTGCGGGACCGTGACCTTGCCGTCCTGGTGGCCGCACTGCTTGGCGTCGGAGACCTGGTTCTCGATCTGGATGGCGCAGGCGCCGGCCTCGATCATCTTCTTGGCCAGCAGGTAGGTCGCCTCCTCGTTGCCGAAGCCGGCGTCGATGTCGGCGATGATCGGCACCACGTGCGTCTCGAAGTTGTTGATGGCGTCGAGGGCACGCTGCTCGGCGACCTGGTCACCGGCGTTGCGCGCGTCGTCGAGGGCGCGGAAGAGGTGGTTCAGTTCGCGAGCGTCCGCCTGCTTGAGGAAGGTGTACAGCTCCTCGATGAGGGCGGGCACGGAGGTCTTCTCGTGCATGGACTGGTCCGGCAGCGGGCCGAACTCGCTGCGCAGGGCGGCGATCATCCAGCCGGAGAGGTAGAGATAACGCTTGCTCGTGCTGCCGTGGTGCTTCTTGATGGCGATCAGCTTCTGCTGGCCGATGAAGCCGTGCCAGCAGCCCAGGGACTGCGTGTACTGGCTGGTATCGGCATCGTACTCGGCCATGTCGCGGCGCATGATGCCCGCGGTGTAGCGCGCGATGTCCAGCCCCGTACGGAAGCGGTTCTGCAGCGCCATGCGGGCCGCGAACTCCGGGTTGATGTTGCGCCAGGTGCCCCCCTGCTCCTTGCAGAGAGCGGCAAAGTCAGCTGTCTTTTCCTGGTAAGTCGCCATGGGAAACCTCGACTGGTTGTGATGGAAGATCGGTGGCCGGTCCGCCAGCTCGATGAGCGCAGTCTAGGGACTGGACCCCCATAAATGAAATAGATGTTTTTGATTTTTGCTATTCATTAGGCAAATGGACGCCCCGGCGCCTTGTGGTCCGGCGTCGAGCCGCTAGACTGCTCGAAAGTCAATCAACTCCCTGCTCGCCAACGAATAAGGACAAGCTCATGGCGTACTTCATCACCGGCGGTACCGGTTTCATCGGCACGCACCTCATACGGCGGCTCCTGCGCCGCGAGGGCACGCTTTACATACTGACCCGGGAGGGCTCCCGCGCCCGCTTCGACGCGCTGCGCGAGGCCGCCGGGGACCAGGCCGACCGGCTGGTGCCGGTCACCGGCGACCTGCGCGAGCCCATGCTCGGCCTGGACAAGGACCTGGTCGCCCAGCTCCGCGGGCGCATCGACCATTTCTTCCATCTCGCGGCGATCTACGACCTCTCCGCCGACGCCGCCTCGCAGGTGGCGACCAACATCGAGGGCACCCGCAACGCGGTACAGTTGGCAAGCGCGCTGGAGGCCGGCTGCTTCGAGCACGTGAGCTCCATCGCCGCCGGCGGCCTCTACCGCGGCACCTTCCGCGAGGACATGTTCGAAGAGGCCGAGGCGATCGAGCACCCCTACTTCGCCACCAAGCACGATTCCGAGGGTATCGTGCGCCTGGATTGCGACATCCCCTGGCGCATCTACCGGCCCGGCATGGTCGTTGGCGACTCGACGACCGGCGAGATCGACAAGATCGACGGCATCTACTACGTCTTCAAGCTGCTGCAGAAGCTGCGCCAGGCGCTGCCGCCCTGGGTCCCGCTGGTGGGCCTCGAGGGCGGTAAGTTCAACATCGTCCCCGTTGACTACGTGGCCGACGCCATGGACCACATCGCCCACCGCGAGGGGCTCGACGAGCGCTGCTTCCATCTCACGGATCCGGAGCACTATTCCCTGGGCGAACTGATGAACATCTTCGCCAAGGCCGGGCATGCGCCGAGCTTCAGCATGCGCCTGGACAGCCGCATGTTCGCCTTCGTGCCGCGCACCGTGCGCGACACGCTCAGCAACCTGCCCCCGGTCAAGCGGGTGACGCGCACCATCCTCGACGACCTGGGCCTGCCCGAGTCGATCACGCTGTTCCTCAATTACCCTACGCGCTACGACAACCGCGACGCGGAGCGCGCGCTCAAGGGCAGCGGCATCAGCGTGCCGTCCCTGCGCGACTACGCGCCGCGGATCTGGGACTACTGGGAGCGCAACCTGGACCCGGACCTGTTCGTGGATCACTCGCTGGAGGGCAACGTCAGCGGCCGCAACGTGCTCATCACCGGCGCCTCCTCGGGCATCGGCAAGGCCACGGCGCTGCGCCTCGCGGACGCCGGCGCGCACGTGATCCTGGTCGCCCGCACCCTGGAAAAGCTCGAGGAAACCGCTGCGGAAATCGAGCTGGCCGGCGGACGGGCCTCGATGCACACGGCCGACGTGTCGGTCATGGAGGACGTGGACCGGCTGGTGCAGGAAGTGCTCGAGGCACACGGTGCGATCGACGTGCTCATCAACAACGCAGGGCGCTCGATCCGCCGCTCCCTGGAGCTGTCCTTCGACCGCTTCCACGACTTCGAGCGCACGATGCAGCTCAACTACTTCGGCGCGATCCGGCTGATCATGGGGCTGGCGCCGTCCATGCTCGAGCGCCGCAGCGGCCAGGTGATCAACATCTCCTCGATCAGCGCCCTGATGCCGGCGCCGCGCTTCTCCGCTTACGTCGCCTCCAAGAGCGCCCTCGACGCCTGGACCCGGGCGGCCGCGGTCGAGTTCTCGGACCGCAACGTGCGCTTCACGACGATCAACATGCCGCTGGTGCGCACGCCGATGATCGCCGCCACGGAGGTCTATAACTCCATGCCCATCATCTCGCCCGAGGAGGCGGCGGACATGGTCGCCGAGGCGGTAATCAAGAAGCCGAAACGCATCGCGACGCGCCTCGGCATCTCCCTGCAGGTGATGAACGCCCTCATGCCGCACGTGACCGAGGTGCTCATGAACACGGTGTTCCGCATGTTCGGCGACTCCGCCGCGGCCCGGGGCGAGAAGAAACCCGAGGAGGTGCGGGTTTCCAACGAGCAGGTCGCCCTCGCCGCCCTCATGAAAGGCGTGCACTTCTAGCAGTGCACGCCCCGGCGGGGTGGGCGGCCTCTCGGGACGCTAGATCTCCCAGCGGTGCCGGCGCAGCCAGACGGCACCGGTGAGCAGCAGGCCGGCGGCGACCAGGCCGCCGCCCATGCTGGGCAGGTCGACGGCGCGCCAGTTCGGCCCGAACAGGTAGAGCCCCGCCGAACCCGGGTCGGCCTCGACATCGGCCACCAGCTTGGGCAGGTGGTCCACCACGGCGCCGATGACATAGGTGCTGCCGAAGAGCAGCGCCTCGGCGATGGCAAGGGCGACCACCGGCGTCACGGCGAGCAGGAACGGCGAGCGCCGCGCCGCCGCCGAGGCCAGCATGAGCCAGGCCCAGATCGGCGCCAGCCACAGGGCTGTGAGCACCCAACCGCCGAACTGGTTCAGGGCCAGACGGCCGAGGGCGAGGCCCTCGAAGAGCTTCTCCGTGGGCAGATCCAGGCGCCAGGCGAGCACCGCGGCCAGCGCAAGAGTCAGCACCTGCAGCACGAAGCTGACGATGAAGACGACGCCCGGCGCGACCACGACCACCACCGCGAACTTCGACAGCACAGTCTGCCACTCGGAGACCGGCATCGACCGCCAGAACAGGATGCTGCGGTCCTTGCGGTCGTCGAACAGGGTGCCCAGCAGGTAGTTAGCCGTGGTGAAGAACAGCACCAGAACCAGGATGTAATGTACGACGTTCAGCAACGGGCTCAGGCCGCCAAGGTCCTCCGAAACGGGGGCCGCCGCCGCTTCCGCATCCGCCGCGCGGGGCGGACTGAAGGTCCAGTCCCGGGAGAAGTTCCAGGCTTCCGGGGGCGGCGGCGCCTCGGGCTCGCTCACCGGCAGATCCAGCGGCGGCCCGAGTCGCTCGTCCAGCTCGCCGCGCCGGTACACGGTGACTTCATCCTCGCCCACGCTGATGGAAATGTTCAGGGAGCCGTCACTGCGCTCGTGCTCCAGCACCTGCATGAAGGCCTCGCCGAACACGCTGATCCGGTCGGCGAAGAACACGCTGGCGCTGAGCAGCAACACCAGGCCTGCGGCGATGGTGACCGGTGTCCACAGCAGCGACGCGCGGTACTCGCGCATTTCCCGCTGCAGCAGCGTGAACAGGGTGTTGGGGGGAGTTCTCGCGGTCACCGGCTCAGCCTCCTACCTTCGCCATGAACAGGTCCGCCACAGCGGGGGTGCGGCACTCGCCGAGAGGCGCGATCAGGCTGCGGTCCACGTCTTCGTAGATGAAGGCCTTCCCGCCCAGGATGCTGCGCTTGCCGACGTGGGGGATGGCCTCGGCCCGCGCCACCGCGTCGCCCACGGCGTGCAGTTCCACGAAACGTTCCTCCAGGCGCGCGGTGGCTTCCGTGAGCACCAGGCGGCCGTGGTTGATGAACACCACGTGGGTGAGGATATGCTCCACCTCCTCCACCTGGTGTGTCGAGATGATGATGGTGCGCTCCTCGTCGAAGTAGTCGTTGAGCAGCTGCTCGTAGAAACGGCGACGGTAGAGAATGTCCAGCCCCAGCGTCGGTTCGTCGAGCACCAGCAGGCGGGCGTCGATGGCCATGACGAGGGCGAGGTGCAGCTGCACCGTCATGCCCTTGGACAGGTCGCGGACGCGGCGGCGGGGGGTCACCTCCGTGGTGGCCAGGAAGCGCTCCGCCTGGTCGCGGTCGAAGTTCGGGTGCACCCCATTCACGTAGTCGAGGAGTTCCTCCACGCGCATCCAGCGCGGCAGCACCGCGGTGTCGGCGATGAAGCTCACGTTCTGCATGAGCCGGGCGTGCTCCGCGAGCGGGTCGCGGCCGAGGACCCGCAGTTCCCCGTCGCAGGCCGTCAGGCCGAGCAGGGCCCGCAGCAGCGTGGTCTTGCCGGCACCGTTCGGTCCGATGAGCCCGACGACGCTGCCGCTGTCCAGGGCGAGGTCGACGCCGTCGAGGGCGCGAATGTCGCCGAAGGTCCGGTGGACGCCCCTTGCTTCAATGATGTGTGACATGCTGCTCCCCGCCCGCGTCCTGCAGGCGCTCCACGATGGTGTTGATGGCCACGCCCAGGGTGCGCGCCCGGGCCGCGAGGGCGGGCACCTCCTCGTCCAGGAAACGGCGCTTCTCCTCGCTGGACAGTGCCGCCTGGGCCCCGGACCGGACGAACATCCCCAGCCCGCGGCGCTTCTCCAGCAGGCCCATGTCGACCAGCTCCTGGTAGGCCTTGCTCACGGTGATATGGTTGATCCGGTACTCGGCAGCGACCTGGCGCACGGAGGGAATCGACTCGCCCTCGGGGAAGGACCCGTCCAGCACCCGCTGCATCACCAGGTCGCGCAGCTGGCGGTAGATCGGCTGGGCGTCGTTCCATTCCATGGCGGCAGCCACCCTCAGTCACCGCCGTCGTGCAGGCGGCCGGAGCCGAGGATCGTCGTGCTGATGTCGGGCTTGCCGCGGTAGTGCACGTCCCCGCTGCCCAGCACCGTCACGTCGAGGGATTGCACCTCGCCGATGCGCGCATCACCGGAGCCGACGATGTTCACCTCGGCGTCCACGGCGTCGATGCGCCGGAAATCGATGTCGCCGGAGCCGACGATGGCCAGTTCCACGTCGCCCGCCCTGCCGCGCTCCTGCGCAGTCATGTCGCCGGAGCCCTTGAGCACCACGTCGATGCTGGCGTCCACCACGACCGAGCCGAGGCTCATGTCGCCGGAACCGGCGAGGGAGAGCTTCAGCGTCTCCGCGGAGAGCTCCGCAACCTCGAGATCGCCGGAGCCGTTGAGGTCCAGCCGCAGCGCGTGGCCGCTGGCGTCGATACCGTAGATCCGCAGGTCGCCGGACCCCTCCAGGAGCACCTCGAGATCATCGACAACCAGCGGGCGGACATACACGGTGCCGCTGCCCGCCATGTGAAGGGCTTCGATGGACGGCAGGATAAGCTTGTAGCGCACATCACCCACGTCGGCCCGGCGGCCCTGCTCGCTGTCGCCGAGGACCAGGAGCTTCTCCCGCGCGATGAAGGGGCGCAGCGCCAGCTGCTCCGCCGGGCCGCGCATGAGCAGCTGGGCCGGCTCGCCCTGGCTGATCTCCACGTCCACCGCGCCGCGCACGGTGACCCGGCTCATGGGCAGGTTGTCCACACGCAGCGTTTCCAGGTCACCGGCGTGGGCTACCCGGGCCCAGAGCACGCTCGCCAGGGCGCAGGCGACAAAGAGCGCTGCGCCCGCGAGGAGCCCGCTGTCACCGCCGAAGCGGCGCTTGCGATGGGGGAAAAACATGTCCGCAATCCTTCCTGCGTGGGTGTTATAGCGAACTATAGCACCCCTTTGAGGCGGGAGAATGCCTCCCGCGGTCACTCGTCGCGCCCGGCGCGCGGTTCGTCGCAGGGCGCATCGAGGCCGGCATGCATGTTGGCCGCGATGCGGGTCGCCAGGCGCCGCGCGCGCTCGCTGCAGGGGCCGGCAAAGCCCGCATCCAGGGTCGCCGTGAACAGCGCCAGCCAGCGCTCGAAGTCGGCCGCCGTGAAAGGACGGCGCAGGTGCACGGCGCGGTGGATGTTCATGGTATGGCGGCGATAAGCGGCCTCGCCGAGGAGCATCTTGCGCCAGTAGGCGCGGATCCGCGGCAGGTGCGTGGGCAGGTCGATGCCGGCGGCATCGATGAAGATGGGCCTGAGCGCCGGATCGGCGAGGAGCCGCTCGTAGAAGCGGTCGACGAAGACGGCGATCTGCTCCGGGCTGTCGAGGTCCGGCCGGGCCATGGTTCAGCGGTCTTTCTTGCGCTGCCGGCGCTTCTTGTCCTTCTTGACGTGGGCCATGAGCCGGCGCTTGCGATCCACCTGGCGCTTCGACAGCGTGTTGCGGCGGCCGGCGTAGGGGTTTTCGCCGGAGCGCAGCTCCACGCGCACGGGCGTACCGCTCAGGGACAGGGCACGGGCGAAGGTCTTCTCGAGGTAGCGCCGGTAGCTGGCGGGAATGTTGTCCGTCGCGTTGCCGTGAATGACGATGACCGGCGGATTGCGCCCACCGGCATGGGCGTAGCGCAGCTTGCTGCGCCGGCCCGCGACCACGGGCGGCGGATGGTCCGCGAGCGCGTCCTGCAGGATACGCGTGAGCTGGTTCGTCGACAGCGGCCGGGTGGCCGCCTCGTAGGCGGCGTCGATCGAATCGAACAGCAGCCCGACGCCGGAGCCGTGCAGCGCCGAGATGAAGTGGGTCTCGGCGTAGTCGACAAAGCGCAGCCGGCGCTCGAGCTCACTCTTCATCCGCTCGCGCTGCTCGGGCTCGAGCCCGTCCCACTTGTTCACGGCGAGCACCAGGGCGCGCCCGGCCTCGATGCAGTGGCCCAGCAGGTGCAGGTCCTGGTCGACGAGCCCTTCGCTGCCGTCCATGAGCAGCACCACGACGTTGGCGGCGTCGATCGCCTGCAGCGTCTTGACGATGGAGAACTTCTCCACGGCCTCGCGCACGTTCTTGCGCCGGCGGACGCCCGCGGTATCGATCAGCGTGTAGGGCGCGCCGTCGCGCTCGAAGTCGATGAAGACGCTGTCCCGGGTGGTGCCCGGCTGGTCGTACACGACCACCCGCTCCTCGCCGAGGAGCCGGTTGACGAGCGTGCTCTTGCCGACGTTCGGTCGCCCCACGACCGCCACCCGCACGCGGTCCTCCTCGCTGTCGGCCGGCGCTTCCGAGGGCGGGAAATCGGCAAGGACGGCCTCGATGAGCGCTCGCACGCCGCGCCCGTGGCTGGCGGCGATGCGGTAGAAGTGCTCGAGGCCGAGGCGGTAGAAGTCACTCGCGGCCAGCTCCGGGTCGAGGCCGTCGACCTTGTTCACCACCAGGTCGAAGGGCTTGCCGCGCCGGCGCAGTTCCCGCACCAGCTGCTCGTCGCCGGCGGCGAGGCCCGCCCGGGCGTCGACCAGCAGCAGCACCCGGTCCGCCTCCTCGATCGCAGCCAGGGACTGGCTGGCCATGGCGGCATCGATGCCGGCCTCGTCGCCGCTGATACCGCCGGTGTCGATAACGATGAAGCGGTGGTCGCCGCTGCGGCCCTCGCCGTACTTGCGGTCCCGGGTCAGCCCCGGCAGGTCCGCGACCAGCGCGTCACGGCTGCGCGTAAGCTGGTTGAAGAGGGTCGACTTGCCCACGTTGGGGCGGCCGACCAGGGCGATGACCGGGAGCATGAGGCATCAGTCCCTGGGAGTGATCTCGTAGGCCACGAGCTTGCCGCTGTTGCCGTACACGTAGAGTACGTTGCCGTCCGCGAGCATGTCGGCGCGCGCGCCGTCACCATCGACGCGGGTGCGGCCGACGAACTCGCCATCGACCTGGGAGAGGATGTGCAGGTAGCCCTGGTAATCGGTCACGGCGAGGTAGGAGCTGACCGGCGTCGGCCGCGACAGCTCGCGGAAGCCGAGCGCGGGCTGCTCCCAGCGCACGCCCTGGCCGTTGCGCAGGTAGGCGGTGATGGTACCGTCGTCATCCGCCACGTAGACGTTGCCGAAACCCTGGGACACACCGGAGAAAGAGGACAGGTTGCGCTGCCAGAGCTTGCGGCCGCTGCGGATATCCAGCGCCGTCACACGCCCCTGGTAGCTGGCGGCATAGAGCTCGGTGCCCTGGATCGCCATGGTGCCGTCCACGTCGACGATGCGCTCGATCTCGGAACGGCCCTGGGCGATGGCCACGCGGGCCTCCCAGGTCACCGCCCCGGTGAGGGCGTCGAAGGCCAGTACCCGGCCGTTGGCGAAGCCGGCGTAGACCGTGCCGTCGCGGAGGATCGGCGTGCTGGTGCCGCGGATGGTCAGCACCGGCACGTTGCTGTCGTAGCTCCAGAGCCGCTCCCCGGTGTCGTGGTCCAGGCCGTGGAGCTTGCCGTCATAGGTCTGGGCGACCACCACCTGCCCGTCGCCCTGCGGCGGTGCGAGCACCTCGCCGGTGAGCCGGGCGGACCAGCGCACGCTGCCGTCGCCGGCATCGAGGCGCAGCACCTCGCCGTCGGCACTGCCGAGGTAGAGGTTGCCATCGTAGTAGCCCACGCCGCCGGAGAGGCCGGTCTCGACGTTCTCCTTCCAGCGCGTGCGGCCGCGGTTGCGCTCCACGGCGCGCACCTGCCCGTCCACGGAAGCGGCATAGATCATGTCGCCGGCGAGGACCGGCTGTAGCTTGTAAAGACCCTTGCCCTGCCCGTCCCCGACGGAGACGGACCAGAGCCGGTCGATGTTGACCCGCGTGTCGATGTCGACGAGTTCGGCCGGCTTGCGCGGGTCCTCCTCCTCGCTCCAGTCGAACCAGTCGCCGATGGTGCTGCAGCCCGCCAACAGGGGCAGCAGCGCGAGCAACCAGGCGGCGCGCAGCGTCGCGCTCATCCCTGCGCTCCCGCCGTGGGCGGCCGCGGCGCCAGGTACTCGAGCTTCTCGGTGAGCCCCGGCAGCGGCCGGTCGGGGTCGGCGAGGGTTTCGGCCTCGCGATAGGCGGCGGCGGCTTCGCTGTCGCGGCCGGCGGCGAGGAGCACGTCGCCCCGGGCCATGGCGTAAGCCCCCGCGTAGGGGTTGTCGGCATCGTCGGCCAGCAGGTCGAGCGCGCCCTCGGTGTCGCCGCGGGCGGCCAGCACCCGGCCCAGGCGCAGCCTGGCGACGCGGTGCAGATCCTCCCCGGCAGAGGTCTCAGAGAGCACGGTGCGCAGTGCCGCTTCCGCCGCGCCGAGATCGCCCTGGATCACGTGCAGCCGCGCCAGGTGCAGCTCCGCGAAGCGCGCGTAGGCGGTGCCGTCGTACTCGGTCGCGAGACGGGTGGCGAGCGCCTCCGCCTCGGCGGCACTGCCGCTCTGCTCCGCGGAGCCCAGCGTATCGAGGAACTGCTGAAACAGGATCGAGGCGGACTCGGCCCGGGCCTGCTGCCGGGCCTGCCAGCCCTGCCAGCCGAAGGCGACGGCCACGGCGAGAAAGATCGACACCAGCGTGCTCGTGCCGTTCTCCTTCCACCAGCGCTTGAGTGCCTCGAGCTGTTCTTCTTCCGTCCGGTAACTTTCCACGTCAGTGTCCTTGCGTCATGATTTCGGCCAGCGCGGGGGCTACCGCCGCCAGCGGCAGGCGGCGCTGCTCGCCGCCGCGCAGGGGCTTCAGGACCACCTCGCCCGCGGCGACCTCGTCCTCGCCCCAGACCAGCGCCACCGGGGCGCCGCTCTTGTCGGCCTTCTTCATCTGGCTCTTGAAGCTGCCGCCCCCGGCGTGGCGCAGGATGCGCGCCGCCGGCAGCGCATCGCGCAGCCGCTCGCTCTCGGCGAGGGCGGTCCGCTCCGCGGCCTCGCCCACGGCGACCACGTACACATCGGGCGCGGCGGCGGGCGCGGCCACACCGAGTTCCGCGCGCAGCAGCACCAGGCGCTCGAGGCCCATGGCGAAGCCGACGCCCGGCGTCGCCCTGCCCCCGAGCTGCGCCACCAGGCCGTCGTAGCGGCCACCGGCACAGACCGTGCCCTGGGCGCCCAGGGCGTCGGTGACCCACTCGAAAACGGTCTTGTTGTAGTAGTCGAGGCCCCGCACGAGACGCGGATTGTGCACGAAAGGGATGCCGGCTGCATCCAGCAGCATCCCCAGGCGCTCGAAATCCGCCGCCGACTCGTCATCCAGGTGGTCGGCCAGCGAGGGGGCACCCTCGAGCACTGCCCGGGTACCCGGGTCCTTGCTGTCGAGGATACGCAGCGGGTTGGTCTCCAGGCGCCGCTGGCTGTCGGCGTCAAGCGCCTCGCGGTGCACCGCCAGGTAGGCGACGAGGGCCTCCCGGTAGCGGCCACGGGCTTCCGGGGAGCCGATGGAATTGAGTTCTAGGCGCACCGCACTGTCGATACCGAGCAGCCGCCAGAGCCGCGCGGACAGCGCGATCAGCTCCGCGTCGATATCCGGCCCGGCGAAGCCGAAGGCCTCGGCGCCGACCTGGTGGAACTGGCGCTGGCGCCCCTTCTGCGGCCGCTCGTAGCGGAACATCGGACCGCCATACCAGAGCCGGCAGGGAGTGGCGAGCAGGTTCTGCTGGATCGCCGCGCGCACGCAGCCGGCGGTGCCCTCCGGGCGCAGCGACAGGCTGTCGCCGTGGCGGTCCTCGAAGCTGTACATCTCCTTCTCGACGATGTCCGTGACCTCGCCGATGGAGCGGCTGAACAGGTCCGTCTGCTCCACCAGCGGCAGGCACGCCTTCGACTGCACAAACTTGGGGAAGGACTCGCTCGCGAGCGCGGACAGCGCCGCGCCCGACGGGGCCTTCATCTAGTGCAAGCAGTGCGGCTCGCTCAAGGTGACCTGGACGCAGGCGCAGACGCGAAGCGCCGACGAAGCGATGACCGTATTCTACCAGTGCTCCAAATGCCAAAAACGTTGGAAGGGGTGATTGGATTGGACACCGCCGTAGCTGGCGTGATCGAACGACGGCATAATCTATCTCATTAAATACCTTTTTTCCTTTTTCGTTCAAATATAAATGTTTTACTCTAGTGTCTTGATCATCTTTTTCAAAAGAAATCACCTCTAATTTAATTAAATCTTTTAGCACTCTATTCAAACTTTGCTTTGTAACTTTGAGCTTTTTCAATAAACTAGTAATTGATATCCCTTCATACATCGATATTAAGAGAATTACTTTTTGATGAGCTACACCAATTGAATATTTATCAAGAATTTTTTTGGTATCTGAAAATGTTTCTCTATAGCTTACGAATAGTTTTTCTATTAAATCTTTTAATTGATCATCTTTTAGATATAAAAGTTCTTTCATT
>CAJWWA010000056.1 GCA_913048495.1 uncultured Halieaceae bacterium | reverse complement strand
CCCTGATCAGACGCTGGGCACAGGCTTTCAGGGATTCTCCCGGCTGGCGTTCGGCGCGCAGGTAGTCGCCTTCACGAAAACGCATGGGTGACCACCAGCGGCCCGACCAGAGCTGGCTGAGGCCGAATACCTGCTGCTGCTCGTCGAGATCAAGCAACAGCAGGCTGCTGCGATAACGGAATTGATGCGCGCGCGGCTGATGCCGTCGATGCTGGAGCAACCCGCTGTACAGAGCACTTTGCAGTGCCATCAGAGTACCTCGCCAAAGTGCGACGCCACGCGCAGTGCGCTGACGACGCCATCTTCGTGAAAACCGTTGGCCCACCAGGCGCCACAGAAGAATGTGTGCTGCTTGCCCAGCAGCGTCTGCCACTGCTGTTGCGCCGCGCTGGCGGCCACGCTGAACTGCGGATGCGCGTAGGTAAAGCGGCCGAGTATCTGTGCAGGGTCAATCTGATCGGTCTGGTTAAGGCTGACGCAGAAGGTGCGCGAGGCATCAAGACCCTGCAGGATATTCATATTGTAGGTCAGCGCTGCAGGTTGCTCCGGGTCGCCGCCAAGTCGATAGTTCCAGCTAGCCCAGGCCAGTCTGCGGCTGGGCAGCAGGCGGGTGTCGGTGTGCAGCACGACATCGTTGTCGGCATAGCGAATGTCGCCGAGAATCGCCTGTTCCTCGGGGCTGGGTTGCTCCAGCAACTTCAGGGCCTGATCGCTGTGGCAGGCCAGTACAATCCGGTCGAAGCGTTCCTCTCCCTGGCGGCTGAGCACGGTAACGCCGGTCTCGTCACGGCGAATGCGCTGCACCGGGCAATCAAGCCGGATGTTGTCGGCAAAGGGCTTGCTCAGAGCCGGGATGTAGCTGCGTGAGCCGCCCTTGATAACCCGCCATTGCGGGCGATCATTCACCGACAGCAGGCCGTGGTTGCGGAAGAAGCGCAGGAAGAACTGCAGCGGGAAGTCGAGGACCGAGTCGCAGTCGGCGGACCAGATCGCGGAGGCCATGGCAACGAGATACTGGCGCCGGAAGGCCTGGCCGTAGCGGCGCTGGTCCAGGTATTCGCCGAGGGTGGTGGCATCGTCCACCCGGCCGGCGTCGAGGTCCTCGACGGCCTCGCGGTTGAAGCGCAGGATGTCGCGCACCATGCCCAGGAAGCGCGGCGACAGCAGGTTGCGGCGCTGGGCGAAAAGCCCGTTCAGGCCGCTGCCGCAGTACTCCAGCCCGGTCACCTCGTCGTGCACCGAGAAGCCCATGGAGGTCGGCCGGCTGCTCACCCCGAGCTCGTCGAGCAGGGCGATGAAGTTCGGGTAGGTCCAGTCGTTGAAGACGATGAAGCCCGTATCCACCGCGTAGCGCCGGGTGCCGAGCTGGACGTCAACGGTCGCCGTGTGGCCGCCGATCTGGCGATTCGCCTCGAACACCTCGACCCGGTGATGGGCGCTGAGATAGTGAGCGCACGCTAACCCTGAAATGCCGGAACCAATGACTGCGATTTGCAAAGCGACGACCTCGGTGAATACGAGGAGACTACGCCGGCCGGGGGGCGGCGGATCAACGTCGCGCCGGGTCCTCGAGCGGCGGACCGGAAGCCGGCTGCCGTCTGCCACCGCGGCGGCCCGCTACCGCCCCACCGGCGCCTCCATTTGCCCAGGAAAAACAAGACAAGTGATGGGCAAAACCTGGTCAGCTCGAGGCGGGTGCTTTCCCGCGTGATAGCGTATGCTGTTCAGTCGAGAGCCCGGAGGCGATCTCATGGAACGCAGTGCAGAGCAACAGCAAGCAGCAGTGCAGGGGAACGAGCAGGGTCACGAGAAGGTCGTGCGCTGGCCGCAGGCCGGGCGCCGCACCGACGAGTGGAGCGAGTGCCTCGTGAAGATCGCGAAAGACCAGGACCGGGCGGCTTTCACCCGGCTGTTCCGGCATTTTGCACCGCTGATCAAGGCCTTTGCCCTCTCCGGGTCGACCCTGTCGGCGAATCACGCCGACGAGCTCGTGCAGGAAGTCATGCTCAAGGTCTGGCAGAAGGCGGGTGCCTTCAACCCGGAAAAGGCGGCGGCCAGCACCTGGGTCTACACCATCGCCCGCAACTGCCGGACGGACCTCTTCCGGCGGCTGCAGAAGTTCGACACGCCCCTGGCGGCGGAGGATTTCGCCCCCGAGCACGAAGAAAATCAGGAACCGTTCGCCCAATTGCAGTCCAAACGCAGCGGCGAGCGTATAAGAGAAGTGATGGCGGGGCTGCCACCCGATCAGATGCAGATCCTCGCCAAGGTATACATGGAGGGTAAATCGCACGCCGAGGCCGCTGCGGAGCTCGACCTGCCGCTGGGAACCGTGAAGTCCCGGGTCAGGCTGGCGATGCAGAAAATGCAGGTTCAATTCGAGCGTGCCGAACAGAGCTAGAGACAATGGCCACGCACCATCATCCACAACTGGAACTTCTCACCGAGTACGCGGCGGGCACCCTGTCGCTCGCACAGCTGGCCTGTGTGTCCGCGCACTTCAATTATTGCGACGACTGCCAGCGCACCGCGGAGCAACTGCAGGACGTGGGCGCCGCGCTGTTCGAGGCGCAGGACGCGGCACCGGTCGGTGACGCACTGCTGAACGCCGTGCTGGCCCGCCTCGACGAGGCCCCGCCCCTGTCCTACGGCAAGCCCCGGCGCAGCGAGAATGGCGTGCCGGCACTGCTGCAGCGGCTGATGAGCGGGGACTTTTCCGACCTCGCCTGGCGCAAGATCACCTCGGCGCTGAGCATCGCCTACCTGAAAACCGGCGATCCGAACTACGAGTTCGCCCTCTACCAGATCAAGGCGGGGGGAACGATCCCGGACCACGACCACCGCGGCAGCGAGATGACCCTCGTCCTCGAGGGCGGCTTCAGTGACGAACGCGGGACCTACCACCCGGGGGATTTCACCTTCCGGCAGGCGAGCGAGGCGCACGCGCCGCGGGCGCTGCCGGGACAGGATTGCATCTGCCTGGCGGTGCTCGACGCGCCCCTGCGCTTCACGGGCTGGAAGCACCGCTGGATGAATCCTTTCCTCACGCTGCACGCCGGCTGAAGCGCCGCCGCGGGGGTCCCCCTCCGCGGATGCCGCTCTGCTTTTCCTGTGCTAAAGTCAGCGCCCCTGTGCGCCCGCGCCCCGGCGGCAGCGGGTAGACCGGGAGCCGCACCATCGAATAACGCAGGCGCACCCGGACGCCGGATCCGGTGTGGAAAGCGGGCTGTGAAACAGGTTACGACATGGTAAAGAGGGGATGAAAAACATGCTCTTAGGTGTGCCAAGAGAGACCCACCCGGGGGAGAACCGCGTTCCCATTACCCCGGAATCCGCGAAGAAGCTGGTGCGGCTCGGCGCCGAGCTGCAGGTCGAGGCCGGCATGGGTGCCGGCGCGGGCTTCGAGGACGCCGAGTACACGGAAGCCGGCGCCACGGTCGTCACCGATCGCGACAAGCTGTTCGCCGAAGCCGATGTCCTGCTGCGCCTGCGCAAGCCGACGGTCGAGGAGATCGGCGGCATGAAGGAAGGCTGCATCCACATCAGCTACCTCGATCCGTTCAATGAGCACGAGCTGGTGAATGCCTTCCGCGAGCGCAAGATCAGCGCCATCAGCATGGAAATGATCCCGCGCACCACGCGCAGCCAGAAAATGGATGCCCTGTCTTCCCAGGCCAACCTCGCCGGCTACGTCATGGTGATCCAGGCCGCGGCCCACCTGCCGCGCATCTTCCCCATGATGATGACCCCTGCGGGCACGCTGAAGCCCGCCAAGGTCTTCATCATCGGTGCCGGCGTGGCCGGCCTGCAGGCCATCGCGACCGCCAAGCGCCTCGGTGCCCGGGTCACGGCCTTCGATACGCGCCCCGTGGTCGCGGAGCAGGTCCGCTCGCTCGGCGGCACCTTCCTCGAGATCGACCTCGGCGAGACCGGCGAGACCGCCGGCGGCTACGCCAAGGAGCTCACGCCGGAGCAGATCGAGAAGCAGCGCGAAGCGCAGAAGGCGGTCATCGCCGAGTCCGACGTGGTTATCACCACGGCACAGGTCTTCGGGCGCAAGCCCCCGGTGATCGTCACCCGCGACATGGTCGAGGGCATGCAGCCCGGCTCCGTGGTCGTGGACATGGCCGCGGAGACCGGCGGCAACGTCGAGGGCTCCGTGCCCAACGAGGTGGTGGAGATCAACGGTGTGACGGTCATCGGCAAGGGCAACCTGCCGAACCATGTCTGCCGCGATGCCAGCGTGATGTACTCCAACAACCT
Source organism: uncultured Halieaceae bacterium (assembly GCA_913048495.1). Classification (GTDB taxonomy): domain Bacteria; phylum Pseudomonadota; class Gammaproteobacteria; order Pseudomonadales; family Halieaceae; genus Pseudohaliea. The sequence goes on along the minus strand of CAJWWA010000056.1, from coordinate 11,201 downwards.
GTTCAACCTGGTTGACGACGTCTGGAACGAGGAGGAGGGCAAGCTGCTCATCGACCTCGAGCACGACATCCTCTCCGGCTGCGTGATTACCCACGGTGGCGAGGTCGTCAACGAAACCATCAAGAACCTGCTGGCGGGAGGGGAGTGATATGGAAGCCGTATTCCTGACGTTCATCCTGATGCTGTCGATCTTCGTCGGCTTCGAACTCATCAACAAGGTACCGGCGACGCTGCACACGCCGCTCATGTCCGGTGCCAACGCCATCTCCGGTATCACCGTGGTCGGCGCCGTGGCGCTGGCGGGCACCGGGCGGGGTGATCTCGCCAACTGGCTCGGCGCCCTGGCCGTGGCCCTGGCCTCGATCAACGTGGTCGGCGGCTACATGGTCACGGACCGCATGCTGGCCATGTTCAAGAAGCGGGGGGGTTGAGCATGGCGAACGAACAGATCGGTATCCAGCTGGCGTACGTCGTCGCGGCGGCGTTGTTCATCTTCGGCCTGAAGTTCCTCGGCTCGCCGGCCACGGCGCGACGCGGCAACCAGATCTCCGCGGTCGGTATGCTGCTCGCGGTGGTCGCCGCGCTCATGGACCAGGGCATCGTCGATTACAGCTACATCTTTGCCGGCTTCATTATCGGCGGTGCCATCGGTGCCGCGGCGTCACGCCTGGTGCAGATGACCGCCATGCCGGAAATGGTGGCGCTGTTCAACGGCTTCGGCGGCCTCGCCAGCCTTTGCGTCGGCATCGCCGCCGTGGGCGCGAGCGCGGGCACCTTCACGCTGTTCACCGTGGTGCTGTCGATCCTCATCGGCGGCGTGACCTTCACCGGCTCGATCATTGCCTGGGGCAAGCTGAGCGAGAAGCTGGGTAACCTCAAGGCCCTGCCGAACCAGAAGATGGTGAGTTTTGCCGTGGTCGGCGGCCTCGTGGTGTTCTCCCTCCTGTTCATCGCCTTCCCGGGCGGAGACCTCTGGCTCCTCCTGCTGGTGGCGCTGGCGCTGGCCTTCGGCGTGCTGCTGGTGATCCCCATCGGCGGCGCCGACATGCCGGTGGTCATCTCCCTGCTGAACTCCTACTCGGGGCTGGCCGCCTGTGCCGCGGGCTTCGCGATCAACAACAACATCCTCATCGTGGCCGGCTCCCTGGTCGGCGCGTCGGGGATCATCCTCACGCAGATCATGTGCAAGGCCATGAACCGCTCCCTCAGCAACGTGCTGTTCAGCGGTTTCGCGGACCCGGTGGAGGCCGCGGCCGCGATCGAGGGCGAGGTCAAGCCGCTGTCCGTGGAGGACGCCTTCTACGTGCTCGAGGCCGCCACCAGCGTGGCCATCATCCCGGGCTACGGCATGGCCGTGGCCCAGGCCCAGCACGTCGTCAACGAGCTGCGCGAGCTGCTCGAGAAGAACGGCGCCGAGGTGGTCTTCGGCATCCACCCGGTGGCCGGGCGCATGCCCGGGCACATGAACGTGCTCCTCGCCGAGGCGGACGTGCCCTACGACCTGCTGCTGGAGATGGACGAGATCAACCCGCGCATGGACACGGTGGACGTGGCCATCGTCATCGGCGCCAACGACGTCGTGAACCCGGCCGCCCGGGAGGTGGAGTCCTCGCCGATCTACGGCATGCCGGTGATCAACGTCGACAATGCGCGCACGGTGTTCGTCCTCAAGCGCTCCATGGCCTCGGGCTTCGCCGGCATCGACAACCCGCTGTTCTTCAAGGACAACACGCGGATGATCTTCGGTGACGCCAAGGAAACGATTACCGGCCTGATCCGGGAATTCGACTGACCCTCACGGGCGGGCGGCCCCGCGCCGCCCGCCTGCGTTACCGGGTCGACGCCGCCTCCGCCGCTTCACTCCCGCCCCGCTGGCGCCTTGCGGCAACACGCCGTATGAGGACGTAGAACAGCGGTACGAAAAAGATGGCCAGCACCGTGGCGCTCAGCATCCCCCCGAAGACGCTGGTTCCGAGCGCCCGCCGTGCGCCGGAGCCCGCGCCGCTGCTCAGCATCAGCGGCGTCACCCCGAGCATAAAGGCCAGCGAGGTCATGACGATGGGTCGCAGGCGCGTGCGGGTGGCCTCCAGCGTGGCCTCGAGCAGGGGCCGGCCCTGCTGCTGCAGCGCCAGCGCAAACTCCGCGATGAGGATGGCGTTCTTGGCCGACAAGCCCACGGTGGTGAGCAGCCCCACCTGGAAGAAGACATCGTTGGTCAGGCCGCGCAGGGTCGCGGCGAGCACCGCGCCGAGGATCCCGAGGGGGACGACCAGCATGACGGCGAAGGGGATGGACCAGCTCTCGTAGAGGGCGGCGAGGCACAGAAAAACCACTAGCATGGACAGGCCGTAGAGGAGCATCGCGTTGCCCCCGGCCCGCCGTTCTTCGTAGGAAAGCCCGGTCCAGGCGCCCGTGAAGCCATCGCCGAGGTTCGCCGCCAGGTTTTCGACCACGGCCATGGCTTCGCCGGTGCTGAAGCCCGGCGCCGCATTGCCCTGGATGTTCACTGCCGGCACACCGTTATAACGCTGCAACTGCTGCGCGCCCAGGGACCAGTCGGCGCTTGCGAAGGCCGAGTACGGCACCGTGGCGCCCTCGGCGTTGCGCAGGTGCCAGTCCTGAAGGTTCGAGGGCTGCATGCGGTAGGGGGTGTCGCCCTGCACCACGACCCGCTTGATGCGGCCGCGGTCGAGGAAGTCATTCACATAGGAGGAGCCGAGGGCGATGGACAGCGTCTCGTTGATGGCTTCCAGGCTGACGCCGTAGGCCGAGGCCTGCTCACGGTCGATGGCGAGCTGGAACTGCGGCGCGTCCGGGAGGCCGTTGTAGCGCACCTGGCTGAGTGCGGGGGAGCTATTGGCGGCGCCGAGGAGCTGGTCCCGGGCTGCCACCAGCGCCTCGTGCCCCTGGCCGCCGCGGTCCAGGAGCTGGAAGTTGAAGCCGCTGGCGATGCCGAGGGCGGGAATCGCCGGCGGGTTGAGCGCGAAGGCAAGGGCGTCCCGCCAGCCGGAGAAGCTGCCCATCGCGCGGCCGATGAGCGCCTGGACACCATCCTTTTCGAGGTCCCGTTCCTCCCAGTCGCGCAGCCGGACGAAGGCGAGCCCAGCATTCTGGCCCTGGCCGGCGAAGTTGAAACCGGTGATCGCGAACATCGACTCCACCGCGTCTCCCTCTTCGTCGAGGAAGTGGTCCTCCAGCCTGCCCATGACCGCCCGCGTCTGCGCGGCTGTCGCTCCTACCGGGAGTTGCACCTGCGTCAGCAGGAATCCGGCGTCCTCGTCCGGCAGGAAGGCGGTAGGCAGGCGCAGAAAGGCAACGGCGAGCACCACAACGATGAACGCGTAGCCGAGGAGCGCGCGCAGGGGTCGGCTTAGGATGACTTCGCAGGCGCTGCGGAAGCGGCCCGCCGTGGCTTCGAAACCCCGGTTGAAACGCGCCAGGGGGCCGTTGCCCGAGGGGCCGTCGCCCGGCTTCAGCAGTGTCGCGCAGAGGGCGGGGGTCAGGGTGAGCGCCACCAGCACTGACAGCGCCATCGCGGTGACCAGGGTTACCGCGAACTGCTCGTAGATCGCCCCGGTCGTGCCCGGGAAGAACCCCATGGGCACGAACACCGCCGACAAGACCACGGCGATACCGATCAGTGCGCCTGTGATCTGGGACATGGATTTTCGCGTCGCCGTCACCCGGTCCAGGCCATCCTCGTGCATCACACGCTCGACGTTCTCCACCACCACGATCGCGTCGTCGACGAGCAGTCCGATGGCCAGTACCAGGGCAAACATTGTGAGCGTGTTGATGGTGTAGCCGAAGGCGTAGAGCACCGCGAAGGTTCCGAGCAGTACCACGGGTACCGCGATCGTCGGTATGAGAGTGGCGCGAAAATTCTGCAGGAACAGAAACATGACCAGGAACACGAGGGCGATGCCCTCGAACAGGGTCTTGGCCACCTCTTCAATGGAGATGCGGATGAACGGCGTCGTGTCGTAGGCGTAGCTCACCTCGAGGCCCGCCGGAAAGAACGGCGCCAGCTCGGCGATCCGCGTTCGGATCTCGTCGCCGGTGACGAGGGCGTTGGCGCCGGAGGCCAGGTTGATGCCGAGGCCAGCGGAGGGCTTGCGGTTGAAGCGACCGCTGATGGAGTAGTCCTCGGCGCCAAGCTCCACCCGCGCGACATCGCCGAGGCGGACGGCGCCGCCTGAGGGATCCACCCGCAGCAGAATGTTGGCGAAGGCCTCCGGGGATTCCAGCAGACTCTGCACCACGATCGGCGCGTTGAGCTGCTGGCCGTCGGCGGCGGGCAGGCCGCCCAGCTGGCCGCCAGCGACCTGCCGGTTCTCGTTGCCGATGGCGGCAATCACGTCGGACGGTGTCAGGGCGTAGGCCTGCAGGGCGATCGGGTCGAGCCAGACCCGCATGGCGTACTGGCTCCCGAAGAGCTGGGCATTACCGACACCGGAGATGCGGGCGATCTCGTCCTGCACATTCGCCGCCACGTAATCGGCGATGTCGCTGCGACTGAGGCGGCCGTCGCTGGAGGAAAAGGCGATCACCATCAGGAAGGCGTCCGACGACTTGCTGACGCGGATTCCCTGGTCCTGCACGGCCTGCGGCAGCCGGGGGGTGGCCAGCTGCAGCTTGTTCTGTACCTGAACCTGGGCGATGTCCGGATCGGTGCCCGCGGCGAAGGTCAGCGTCAGGGAAGCGAGCCCGGCCGAGCTGCTCTTCGACGAGAAGTAGAGAAGGTTGTCGACGCCGGTCATGACCTGCTCGATGACTTGGGTCACCGCCTCTTCGACCGCCTCGGCGGTGGCGCCGGGATAGGTCGCCTCGATCGTGATCGAGGGCGGCGCGACCTGCGGGTAGCGCTCGATGGGCAGCTTGTTCAGCGCCAGGGCACCGCCGAGCATCAGCAGGATGGCGATGACCCAGGCGAAAACCGGGCGCCCGATGAAAAACTGTGCCACAGCTCAGCTCTTCCGGTCGGACTGCACGGCGCCGGGGGGCGCCCCGGCGACGGTGGCGCCGACAGCCACCGGGATGACAGCCTGCCCCTCCTGGACCTGCTGGAAGCCGTCGACGATCAGCCGGTCTCCCGGCGTCAATCCGTCGGTGACGAGCCAGCGGTTGCCGACGTTGTCCCCGAGGGTCAGGGGCCGGCGCGAGACCGTATCGCCTTCGCCGATGACCAGCGCCGCCGGCTGGCCCCTGCTGTCGCGCTGGATAACCGCCTGGTCGACCAGGATGGCGTCCGCGTCCCGGCCTCGCTCGATGCTGGCGCGCAGGAACATGCCCGGAAGCAGCTGGCCGTCCGGATTCGGGAACTGGGCGCGGAGGGTGACCGTGCCCGTTTTCGGGTCCACTGCATAGTCACCGAACTGAAGCGCGCCCTGCAGAGGGTAGCGCTGGCCAGCGGCGTCAACGAGAGTCACCGTGAGCGGCTCGCGGGCGGCGCCCCCGGAGCGCAGCTGCCCCGCCTCGCGACGCAGGCTCTGGAAAGCACCGTAGGCCTGCCGCAGGTCCACGAAAATCGGGTCCAGCTGGCGGATGGTGGCCAGCGCCTCCGGCTGGTCCGCGGTGACCAGGGCGCCGGTGGTGACCTCGGAGCGGCCGATGAAACCGTCCGTCGGCGCCCTGACTGTGGCGTAGTCCAGCCGAATCCGCGCCTCCTCGAGGGCCGCCGCAGCCGCTTCGCTGGCGGCCTGGCGGGTGGTCAGCTCGGCACGGGCCAGGTCCAGTTCCTGCTGGCTGATCGCCTGCTTGTTGCGGAGTGCCTCGTAGCGCTCGTAGTCGAGCTGCGCGCGCTCGAGGTCGGCAGCTGCCGAGGCGCGTTCCGCCTCCGCGAGCTTGACCGCGGCCTCGAGCAGGCGGGTATCGAGCTGGTACAGTGGCTGCCCGGCCTCAACCTCGTCCCCCTCGTCGAACAGCCTGCGCTCCACGATGCCGCTCACCTGCGGGCGCACTTCCGCGAGCACCCGCGCCGTCGCGCGGCCGGAGAGTTCCGTTGTCAGCGTGACCGGCTCGCTGCGCACGGTGACGTAGCCGGCCTCGGGCGCGCCCCGTGGCTCGAAGGCGGGTGCAACGGACTCGCCGCTGCAGCCCGTGAGAAAGAAAAGCGCCGCCGCGACAGCCCGCAGCCCTTGTTGGCATGGACCAGACATGATGATGGTTCCCTCGAAAAGCGAAGATGGGGCTACGCGGCGCTATTATACATACATCCATGTATGTATAATAGCGCCGCGTCGCAGTGATGGACGGCTGCGGTGCGAGATGGAAGAGAACGATAAGGCAGGCTTCGATGAAGCGAACACGGGAGGAAGCCGAGCAGACCCGAGAACGGCTGCTGGACGCCGCCGAGCAGGTCTTTCAGCGCAAGGGCGTGTCACGAACCTCTCTGGAGGATATCGCCCGGGAGGCAGGGCTCACCCGCGGGGCCCTCTACTGGCATTTCAAGGACAAGAGTGACGTTTTCGCGGCGATCGTCGATCGCCTCAATGCCCCTCTCGTCGCCCTTGAAATTGCCGGAGCGGATCCGGATGAACCGGAGCCACTCGCGCGCTTGCGCGAGGTGCTGCTGAGAATCGTCCACGATATTGCCCACGATCCGCAGCGCCGGCGGGTTTACGAGATCATTTTTCACAAATGCGAGCTCACTGAGACTAACCAGGCGATTGTCGAGCGACACCGTCGAAACTACCTGGAAGTCGCCCAGCGGATCCGGAGCCTTCTGGAGAACGCGCGGCAGCAAGGACAGCTGCCACCCGATTTCGATGCGGCGCTGGCCACTCGCCAACTGCAGGTACAGATCACTGGACTGCTGTACCTATGGTTGCTCTGGGACAGCCCGGAGCGTCTGGTCACCGAGGCCGTCTGTATGGTGGATGCTTACCTGGATTCGTTGTCGCTTTGCTATCGCAGCGGGGACCAGTGCCAGGCAGCCCCGGACCCCTAGCGCGCCGTCGTGGCGACCCGTCGTATTGCCTGCTCGGGGCGCCTCGGCTAGGCTTGCCCAGAGGCCCGGGCCGAGGAGAACTGTCCATGCCCAACGATGCTCGCCGGGAAAAGCCGACAGGTCCGCACGAGGCCGCCATGCTGGTGGCCCTGCGGGCGGAGCACCGTCATATCGCCGCGGTGATGGCGCTGCTTTCGCAGCAGCTGAACGCCATCGAGCGCGGCGACCTCGTCGACACCCATGTGCTCTACGAGATCATGGACTACATGGTGACCTGGCCGGACCGCTTCCACCACCCGCGGGAGGACCTCATCTACGATCACGTGGCCGAGATCGACCACGGCATGGCCGGGGAGGTTCGGGAGCTCGAGCGCGACCACGACCGCATGGCCCGGGAGGGCCGCGAGGTGCTCTACGTGATCGAGCGCTGGCGGGCCGGCGAGCTCTCCGGCCGCGAAGTGGTCGACAAGGGCCGCGCCTACGTCAAGCGCGCGCACGAGCACATGAACCTCGAGGAAGAGGAGGTCTTTCCCCTGATCGACTCGGTGCTCACCCGCAGCGACTGGCGCGACCTCGAGGCCGAGGACAGTCTGAACCCCGCGGCGGACCCGGTGTTCGGGCGCCGGGTGCAGCGCGAGTTCCGTCACCTGGCGCGCAAGGTGCGGCGGAGCCTGCGCCACGGTGTCGAGCAGGGCGCGGTCATCGAGTGGGTTGGCATCGAGGCGCTGCTCGAGTCCTGGGAGGTCATGACCATGGCCTGGCAGGGCGGCGCGACGATCACCGGCGATCACCTGCGCTCCTCGCTGCGCGAGGCGGTCTACATCGCCCTCGACCGGCCACTGCAGGCGCCGCTGCTCTGCGCCGCCAACAACGCCCGGCTCACCCTGAGCTGGCTTGAGGAACTCTCCCAGCTCACCCGCGACACCGCGAGCGACCTGGCCCGCGTCAACCGGGAGCGCAAGGACCGCATGCGCCTGCTCAAGCGCGCAGGGGCACCTCGCTGACCGCGTCATCGCGGAACTGCAGGCTGGCCAGGCGGGCGTAGAGCGGATTCTCCTCAAGTAACTCACTGTGGCTGCCGGTCGCCACGAGGCGGCCGCCTTCCATCACCGCGATCTTGTCAACGTGGCGTATCGTCGCCAGCCGGTGCGCGATGATCACCGTGGTGCGTCCGGCCATGACCTCGGCCAGCGCGAGCTGCACCTGGTGCTCACTCTCTGCATCCAGGGCGCTGGTCGCCTCGTCGAGGAGCAGGATCTTCGGATCCTTGAGGATGGCCCGGGCCAGGGCGATGCGCTGGCGCTGGCCCCCGGAGAGGCGCACGCCGCGGTCGCCCAGCTCCGTGCCGTAGCCCTGCGGCAGCCGCTCGATGAACTCGTGGGCGTGGGCGCGCCGCGCCGCCATCTCGATCTCGGCGTCGGTGGCCCCGGGCCGCCCGTAGGCGATGTTGTAGCGCACATCCGCGCTGAACAGCACGGGCTGCTGGGGGACAAGCGCCAGCTGCTCGCGCAGGTCGGCGAGGGACAGCTCGCGAAGGTCGATGCCGTCGAGGGTGATGCGGCCCGCGCCGGGGTCGTAGAAGCGCTGCAGCAGCTCGAACACGGTGCTCTTGCCGGCCCCGGAGGGGCCCACGAGCGCCAGCGAGCGGCCCGCGGGGATCTCCAGGGAAAAATCGACGAGGGCGGGCGCGGTCGGCCGCGAGGGGTAGTGGAAGGTCACCGCCTCGAAGGCCATGCGCGCGCCGCTGCCGGCCTCCCGGCGGGGCTCGTCCGCCAGCGCGCTCTCGGCGGCGGCGAGCTCGAGCAGCCGCTCCGCGGCCCCGGCGGCGCGCTGCAGTTCGCCCCAGACCTCCGACAGGGTGGCGAAGCCGGTGCCGACCATGATCGCGTAGAAGGCGAAGGCCGCGAGCTCGCCGCCGCTCATGCGCCCGGCGATCACGTCCTGGCCGCCGGACCAGATCATCGCCGCCAGGCCGCCGAAGAGCAGCAGGATTGCCGCGCCGACGAGGATGGCCCGCTGGCGTACCCGGCGCCGGGCGATGGCGAAGGCCCGCTCCACCTCGCGCCGGAACGCGTCCGACTCGTGGGCCTCGCGGTTGAAGCTCTGCACCACCTTGATGTTCTGGAAGATCTCCCCCGCGTAGCTGCCGACGCTGGCGATGCTGTCCTGGCTCTCGCTGGACAGCCGCCGCACCCGCCGCCCGAAGATGAGAATGGGCAGCAGGACGAGGGGCACCGTGGCGGCAATGATCAGACTGAGCCCGAGGTTGGTGATGAACATCAGCACCAGGGCGCCGGTGAGCGTGAGGGCGTTGCGCAGGGCCATGCTCAGGGAGGAGCCGATGATGGTCTGCAGCAGCGTGGTGTCGGCGGTGAGCCGGGACAGGATCTCCCCCGCCCGGTTGTCCTCGAAATACGCCGGGTGGAGGCGCACGAGGTTGTCGAACACCGCGAGGCGCAGGTCGGCGCTGACCCGCTCGCCGAGCCAGGAGACGAGGTAGAAGCGGATGAAGGTGCCCACGGCGATCAGCGTGCTGATGAGGAGGATCAGACCCACCGCGCGGCCGAGATCGGCGCTGGTGCCGCCGGCGATGCCTCGGTCGATGAGGAACTGGATGCCGCGCCCCAGGGCAAGGGTCGCGCCGGCGGTCACGAGCAGGGCCGCAGCCGCGGCGGCCAGGCGCCAGCGGTAGGGGGCGAGGAAGCGGGCGACCGCGAGCAGCGGCCCGAGGCGACGCGCTGCCATCAGGCCGGCCCGCGCGCCGGGTAGTCGAGGGAGCCCCGGAGCTGTTCCTTCTCGTCTTCTCCGAGGTCGGGGAAGGGCCAGCGGTCCTCCTCGCGCCAGCTGGCGAGCCGGGTCTCGGCTTCGGACCGGCCCTCCGGCGCGTCCTGCCGGTGCCGGTCCACGGCGACGTACTGGCCCGGCGCGGTCAGGGACAGCCCTGCGCCGGCGACGAGCTCGAGCATGCGCAGGTTGAGGTCCTCGGCGACGGCGAGGAAGTCCTGGTAGTCCCGCGTCTCCACCCGCGCGTCGATGCGTACCACCGCCGCGGCGCCCTCGAGCCGCTCGAGGCGGACGGAGACGCTGTCCTGCTACAGCCGCGGGTGCGCGAGGAACAGGCGCCGCAGCTCGGTCAGCAGCACCCGGAACTGGTCGGCGCTGCCGGCGAGGACGTGCAGGTGACGGTAGTAGCGGATGCGGTCGCGGGCGGTGATGTTCTCGATCTCGACCGCGGAGAACATGGCATTGGGGATGACCATCAGGGACCGGTCCAGGGTGCGGATCACGGTGGAGCGCAGGCCGATTTCCTCCACGGTGCCCACCACGTTGCCGAAGCGGCACAGGTCGCCGGGATTTACCGGGCGCGCGGTATAGAGCATGAGGGCGCCAATGACATTCTCCAGTGTCTTCTGCGCGGCGAGCGCTATAGCCAGGGAGCCGACGCCGAGACCGGCGAGCACGGTGGACATGTTGTAGCCGGCTTCCTGCGCCCAGAGGAGGCCGATGATCACCACGACCAGGATCTTCACCATCAGCGCGAAGGGGCGCATCAGCGGCACTAACTGTGGTCGTCCGGAGCGCTCGAGGCGGCGGACCTGGAAGTCCCGGAGCAGGGTAATGGCGCCAAGGATTAGCACGCCCCAGGCAACGAAGTCGACGCCGGAGGACTGCAGGTAGATTCGCGCCGTCATGGACAGGCCGAGATACTCGATAATCAGGGCCCGGGCCAGCAGCAGGAACAGGAAGAAGCGGACCGGCACCCGGAAGAACCGCGCCAGGGGGCGGCCGGCATCCTTCAGCAGCCGCCGGGTCGCCAGGGAGAGAAGACCGGCGGTGAACGCAGCGACCGGCCAGGCAACGAGGAACGCGACGAGCGCGCCGACCACCTGCCAGTTCTCCATGCCGAGAAAGCGGAAATGCGGCAGGAAGTCGCCGAGGCGGATCGCCAGCGGGTGGTAACCGAGCTCCTCCCAGATGGCCGGCACCTGCGCCACCGTCGCGTTGGAGATGCGCCAGACCCGGCTGTCCCCTGGCCCCGGAATGCGCTGCAGGTAGACCGGCACGTCATTCCCGGGCAGGTGCACGGTGCCGATCAGCTCGCGGTAGCTGGGCAGGCCGTCGTCGCGGTTCCCCCCCCCGGCTGGTCCGAGAGGCGCGAGAGGTCGACGAGGTTCTGCTGTGCCCAGGCGTAGACCAGTTGCCGGGCGAGCACCGCGGGCGCCATGGAGGCCGCCGGTTCGGGCAGGTAGCG
>CAJWWA010000055.1 GCA_913048495.1 uncultured Halieaceae bacterium | reverse complement strand
GAGCCGCTGGATATGCGCGCCGGCCCGGAGAAGGCGCTGGCGCGGGTCATCAACAGCTTCGGCGAGCCCCGGCCGCACTGCGCTTATGTGTTCGCCAACAAGCGAGCGAACCGCATGAAGGTGCTGGTCTGTGACGGCTTCGGGCTCTGGCTCGCCGCGCGGCTTTTCACCATTCTTCATGAACCGAGTTATGGGCGGATAAGTAAGATGAGGAAAACGCTACACAGTTGGTTGTCTTACTGCATGATTGCTGCACTAGTTTTAGTACCGCAGAGTGTTATTGGTGATGACGAGCAAACGGTTTCCTTCTCCGAAGCCGCAGATATGATCTTGGAGAGCGCTTGGTATGATGCAGTGGCGCTCGAGATGCTAAGCGATAGAGGTAATGAGGAGCCGGTGAAAGACTGGCTCGCGGCCTCGATTACCCGCAAGCTCATGCTTGCGTCTTACTTTGGCGTGCGAAAAACCAGTGTTTCCTTAAGGTCGCAGGAGTTTCTCTGTTCGTTAACTGAATCTAATGATATGCGGAGTCGCGTAGAAGACGCCCTTCAAGATAACCTCACCTTAACCCAGATACTTGATCGCTTTCCTTCGGTACAAGATAACCTATCCAAGGCGCAGAGAACCTTCGGTGGCGCCGGCTGTAGTGCTGCTAACCCTTCCGGCAGACTCCACGAATAGACTCTCGCATTCTTGTCTAACGCGTCCGCGCTGGTTGCAGCGTAGATCGGTCGTAGCGCCTTTGCCAGCGTGTTGCGCTCCCTCCGGGAGGCGAACTGCATCGAGTAGCGGATCAGGTCCAAAGTGCAGGATTGCAACACACAATCCGGGAAAGCGCTGGAAATCGCTTTGGATAACGTAGATTTTCTTTCGCACATTTGAGGAGGCGGCGGCGCGCAGGGCGGTATTCCCCAGCGTGCCCTGGCAGCGGTGCCAGTTCCACCTGCAGCAGAACGCCGGGCAGTACGTGCCCACGGTGGCGCTTCGGGCACCGGTGGCGGCGGACATCCGTGCGATCTTCAACGCCCCGGATCAGGACGAGGCGCAGCGGCTCCTGGAGCGCTTCGTCGAGCGCTACCGGAACACGGCGCCGAAGCTGGCCAGCTGGGCCGAGGAGGCGCTGCCTCAGGGGTTCACGGTCTTCAGCCTGCCGCCGACCCGCCGGCGCCGGATGCGCACGACGAACCTGGTGGAGCGTTTGATCGAGGAGATCCGCCGGCGCACGCGCGTCGCCCGACTGTTCCCCAACGAAGCGTCGTGCCTGCGACTGGTGTCGGCAGTGCTGATGGAGATTGCGGAAGACTGGCAGACCGCTGAGAAGCGCTACGTCACCTTCAGCGACGGAGCAACCGCGGTCGAGAGATAACCGAATCTACAGAAAGGGTGTTGCTCAATCCTTGTGTCGCTTGCGCCGACTTCTGGAAGCGCGCCGGATGAGGCGCCCCCAGCAACTGTTGCTGCTTCAAGCATTGCGGCTATTGGTAAAAAAGTGATCAAAGAGAATCCAGTTTCTCTGCTCGGCAGGCTCGCCACACGAGTCGGTCGTATTGGTACCGTCTTCGGCCTTGCGCTTGTTTCAGAAAATACGATTCAATCCCTCAACGCCAGGCGCTTCGACGTAAAGAACGCGGTTGATATCGGATTCGTTGCGGTGTCGATTCTACCTCCATACGGTTGGATTTTGAGTTCGAGTTACTTTGTGGTGGACACCATGAACGAAGGTAACTGGCGTGGTAACTAAGTGAAGAGTCGTTGAAATCAAAATGAAAACGCTGTATCGACTCGCATATGCGCGGGTCTTTAACTTCGTGGCCAAGCGGGAGCCAGATTCACGAGAAGGGCCCTTTGCGTCGGTCGCGACATTCACGATTCTTCAAATGCTAATGTTCTTTATTCTCTTTGCATTGTTGACCTTATTTTATGAGGTGCCCGATGGCGTGATGAAATTGCTGGGCGGCGGTAGGTTTGCTGCGGCAGAAATGGCAGTGCTAGCCATCAATTGGTTGGCGCTCGGCCGTGGAGACTCAGCAAGAGAAATTGCAAGGATTCATCAGCGGTATCTCGAACACAGCCCAGGTACATTACGAATAGTCGATGCCTGTCTGCTGTCAGTGCCGGCCATCGCTATCGCACTGGCATGGTTCATAGCGTTGCAACAGTGAGTCTTAGTGAGTGGGCTGAAAATGTCCATCGAGCTCGGGTCCTTCCAGTGCGCTGCACGAAACCGCTCGGAAAATTGATTGCAGGCGTCCTGAATGAATCAATCGCTCAACGAAAAACCTGGGTTCTGTCGCATCGTTACACGGAGCGAATGTTCTCTAAGGCATTGCTTACTTGCCAGAAACGGCAGCTAGGTCGCCGAGGCGTCGTAGATGCTCTGGATCGACCGGTCGAGGGCGGCGTTGAACTCCTCGTCGCTCTGCTGGGCGGAGAGCCCCTCGGTCAGGGCGCGGGAGAAGCTGGCGACCACGCCCGGGTTGCGGGCGAGTCGCTCGTTGGCCTCCGCGCGGCTGTAGCCGCCGGACAGTGCCACAACCCGCAGCACCGCCGGGTGGGCGACGCAGTCGCTGTAGAAGCCGTCCTCTTCCGGCAGCGTCAGCTTGAGCATGACCTGCCGGCCCTCGCCGAGCTGGTCCAGCGCGGCGAGGATGCCCGCCTTCAGCCGCTGCTCGGCGGCGGCCTTGTCGGGGCAGTGGATGTCCACTTCCGGCTCGACGATGGGTACGAGGCCGGCGTCGATGATCTGGCCGGCAATCTCGAACTGCTGCGCCACGACGGCGTCGATACCTGCCCCGTTCGCTTCCTTGATCACCGAGCGCATCTTGGTCCCGAAGATTCCGGCCTCAACGGCGCGGCGGAGCAGGTCGTCGAGCCCCGGCATGGGCTTCATGCGCTGCACGCCGTCGGCGAGCTCGTCGAGGCCCTTGTCGACCTTGAGGAAGGGCACCACGTGCTTGACGGCCCAGAGGTACTCGGGCGTCGGCCGCCCCAGGACCTCCCGGTCCATCGTGTCCTCGAACAGGATGGCGCCGAGAATGCGCTCGCCGTCGAAGGCGTCGGCGGTCATGATCCGCGTGCGCATGGCGTGCACGAGGTCGAACATCTCGGCGTCCGTGGACCAGGCATCCTCCTCGATACCGTACAGGCGCAGGGCCTTCGGGGTGCTGCCCCCGCTCTGGTCGAGGGCGGCGATGAAGCCGGTGGCGCTGCGGATTTTCTCGCGTTGTTCGTCGACTTGGCTCACGGGTGCTTTCCGTCCTGGTGGTGGCTGGGGGATCGGGGCCCAGGGTAAACGCTTCGGCCCCGTGCCCCTATGTTAGGCCATAGGAGGTGGCGCCGTGAAGGCGGGGCTTCTCCCGCTCAATAGAATCGCAGGTCGCCGAGGGCAAGGTCCACGGGCCCGGGCCGGCCGATGGCCACCAGGCCGATGCGTCGCAGCCGGGAGAGGTCCAGGGGGGCGTCGAGGCGATGCGGGACAAAACCGCTGAAGGGCAGGGTAGCGGTGGTCCAGGCGCCCGGTGCCGTGAAGCGGGCGCGGTAGCTTTGCCAGGGGCGCCGGACGTCGTCCGTGCGCAGGTGCAGGCCATACTCCTCGCCGTCGCCGCAGACGGTCAGCGCGAGCCCGGTGAACGCGCTCGCATCCACGCTACTGCCGTCGGCCGCGAGATCGATCGCCATCTGCAGGAAGCCGCCGTTGTTGGCGAGGCTCACGGTGCCGGTCAGGTGCCGGGCGGGCTGGCCGGCGACGATCTCCGTGCGCAGTTCCCCGCCGGAGACCCCGCCCATGACCGTGTCGGCGACACAGGCCCAGCGGCCGCCGCCGGGCGGGTCACCTGACAGGTCGTCGATAACGCCGGATGTCACAGGCGCTCGACGAGTTCCACGCGGCGGTTGCGCTCCCTGCCGGCGTCGTCGGCGTTGCTGAAGACCGGGACCAGGGGGCCGACGCCGGCGGCGTCAAGGCGCTCCCGGGCGACGCCGTGGTCGTTGACCAGCGCGTCGACGACCGCCTGGGCCCGCGCCTGGCTGAGTTCGCGGTTGTAGCCCAGCGAACCGCGGCTGTCCGTGTGCCCTACCACGTAGAAGGTTTGCGCCGGGTTCGCGTCGAGGTAGCGGGCGATATTCCCCAGCGCCTCGGCGGAGCGCGGTTGCAGGGTCGGGCTGTCGAAGTCGAAGTAGAGTCCGTCGAGCACTACCCGGCCCTTCTCCTCCAGGTCCCGGCCGATCGCTTCCGCGTCCACGGCCACCAGGCCCGTCTCGGCGCGCTCCACTTCCACGATGTCGACCAGTGTGCCGATGTAGTCCGCTGCGTGCTGCTCCACGGTGACGACCACGTAGACGGGGCCGGCCGCCCGGTCCCGCGTCGCCACGAAGGCGCCCTGGCCGCCGGAGGTGGAGGAACCCGCCGCCAGCGTGTTGACCTCGCCACCGGTTCCGGCGGGATTGGTGCGCAGGTAGATCTCCAGCCACTGGCGGCCGCCGACTGCCGGTCCCTTGCGGTCCTCGGAGGAGCCCTCGGCGAGGATCTCGAAGCCCTCCGCCGCGAAGGCGCCGCGGTAGTTGAGGTACACCTCGGACCAGGTCCGCCCGCTGCCCTCCAGGGCGTAGAAGGTCCGGGTCACCCTGCCTTGCGTCTCGAGCCAGTCGTCGATGTGGCGGTAGCCGGTGACCGGCCCGACGGGCAGGCGGAACTCGCGGTAGTTGTCGATGGCCTGCCAGCGAAGCTCCTGCCCGGGGTAACGCTCGACCATCGGATGCTCAACGGCATCGGGTAGATTGTCGCCCCTTGTCGGCAGTGTCACCAGGCAAACGAACACGGCCGCCGCTGCGGTCATTCGTGGCTTCATGGGCTTGGCTCCCGAAACTTCGTTTTCGTACCAGTTTAGCCGACGATCCTGCGCACTGCTTCCTGGTAACTCGAACCGCACCTAGCCGTTGCCTGCCGGGCAGCGATGAATCTCGATCGTGGCGTGGACAACCCGCAAGGACTCGGGAAACCTGGCCCGGACAGCCGGGGGTGCAATGTCGTCGTGCGTCACGACGGTGATCTCCGCGGCGTGAATGCCGGGGCCGATGGACCACAGGTGCAGGTCTGCAACGCGGTCGTGGCCATGGCTTTCCACGGCGGCCCTGAGCTGGTCACAGAGCGCCTCGGACGCCTGCCGGTCCAGCAGCGTATGGCTGGTATCGCGAAGTAGACCCGCAGACCAGCGGGCGACCAGCAGCGCGCCGACGATGCCCATGGCGGGGTCCATCCAGTTGAGGCCGAAGTACTTGCCCGCGAGCAGGGCGAAGATGGCCAGCAGCGAGGTCAGGGCGTCGGCGAGCACGTGCAGGTAGGCCGAGCGCAGGTTGTGGTCGTGACCATGGGCGTGGCTGTGTGCGTGCCCATGCCCGCGCTCGGCGCTGTGCCCATGTCCATGGTCATGCCCGTGATCATGTTCTTCGCCCAGCAGCAGCACGGATACGCCGTTCACGATAAGGCCGAGCACCGCCACGCCGATGGCCTGGTCAAAGGCGATGGGCACGGGCGCGACGAAGCGCGCCACGCTCTCCCAGGCCATGGCGAGGCTGAAGCCGGCGAGCAGCAGGGCACCGGTAAAGCCACCCAGCGCGTTCACCTTGCCGGTACCGAAGCTGAAGCTCGGGTTGGCGGCATGACGCCGCGCATAAGCATAGGCGAAGGCCGTGATGCCGAGGGCCACCGTGTGCGAGGCCATGTGCAGGCCGTCGGCGAGCAGGGCCATGGAGCCGAAGAGGATGCCGGTGCTGATCTCGAGCACCATGGTCGCGGCCGTGAGGGCGATGACGAGCAGCGTGCGCCGCTCGCCCGCCCGGCGCCGATCCTGGCCGAAGACATGGCGGTGCGTCCAGAGATGCAGGTTGTCGCTGTGCATGGTGCCTCCGCGGGAAACTGATCAGCGCGTATACTACGCGTCCCCGTTCCGTGTCTCATCCCGACTAAGCGAGTGCCCGTGGATCCTGCCGTGTTCCTGTCTACCTTCGGACTGCTGTTCGTCGCCGAACTCGGTGACAAAACGCAGCTGATGGCCATGAGCCTGGCGCACCGCTACCGGGCGCTGCCGGTTATCGTCGGCAGCTTTGCGGCGTTTTTCGTGCTCAATGTCCTGGCGGTGCTGCTCGGTGGAGGGCTCGCCACGCTCGTACCGCGGCCGCTGCTTCTGGCGGTCGCGGCACTGCTGTTTATCGCCTTTGCCTGGCAGTCGTGGCGGGATGTTGGCGATGAAGAAGAGGCCGAGATGAGTCGCGGCCGCCGCTTCGGTGCCGTGCTCACCAGCTTCCTGCTGATTTTCCTCGCGGAACTGGGCGACAAGACACAGCTGGCCATGGTGGCCCTCGCTGCTCGCGGCGAGGCACTCCTCGCGGTGTTCCTTGGGGGGACGGCGGCACTCTGGCTGGTCGCGCTGCTCGGTATCATCTTCGGCCGCACCCTTTTGACCCGTATCCCTGCGCGCGTCGTGCACCGTTCGGCAGCGCTGCTGTTTGCGCTCTTCGGGCTGCTGGCGCTGGCTGAAGCGGTGCGGCTGGTCCTGGCCTGATCCCGGGGGGAAGCGATGCGGCCGCGCCGGGGTCGTCAGCGCGGCGCCCGGGCAAGGCGCGCCAGCAACTCCAGGTGGGGCGTGTGCGGGAACAGGTCCAGGGGCTGCACTTCCTCGAGCCTGAAACCGGCGTCCAACAGGGCGCTGAGGTCGCGGGCAAAGGTGGCGACATCGCAGGCGATGTAGCGCACGGCGCTGAGCCTCGGCGCGCGTCGGATAAAGGCCGGCAGCTGGCGCAGGCCGTCCCGGGGCGGGTCCAGCACTAATAGCTCCGCGTCCGCGAGCGCGTCCGCCAGCGCAGCGGGCGCCGCCGCGTCGAAGAGGTCGAGGGCCAGCGTGGTTACGGCGGGCAGGGCCCGGGTCCCGAGGGTTGCCAGCGCATCGCCGGCGCTGTCCGCGGCCAGCAGGGGCCGGCAGCCGCCCGCCGCCAGGACCTCCGTGAAGTTGCCGGAGCCGGCGAACAGCTCCACGGTGGGGCGCCCCGCATAGTCAGCAATGGACCCGGCCAGCCAATCGCGCATGCGTGCATTCTGCGCGCTGTTACCCTGGCGGAAGGGCTGCGGGGCGTCGGGTGCCACCGCCTCGGGGCCGTTCTCGTCGTCTATCGGCAGCACCGTGAGCGGGCCGCGGCGCCGTGGCCGCCAGGCAGGCTCCGGCAGGCGGCCCTGGAGGGCCGCGAGGGTCTCGCGGTTGCGGGCCGTAAGCACGGGGCAGTCGTCGATCGGTGCCAGCCGGTTCGAGCCGGCGGCGAGAAAGCCGATCCGCTCGCCGTCGCTGCGCAGCCGGGCCCGGTTGCGGTAGCCGAGAGTCTCCGGGGCCGCCCAGATGGGCGCCTGTACCTCAGCGACGCCGAGGCGCGACAGTGCGCTGTGGAGCCGGGCCTCCTTGGCCGCCAGTTGCGCGCCGTAGGCCACGAACTGCCACGGGCAGCCACCGCAGTGAGCCTCGTCGTGGCCGTGGTGTGGACAGTGTGGCGTCACCCGGTCCGGGGAGGGCGCCTCCAGCGTAACCAGGCTGCCGAGGGCCGCTCGACCCCGGTGGCCGGTTACCCGGAAGCGGCCGCGTTCGCCGGTCCAGGCACCCGGAACGAAGCACACCTGGCCACCGGGATGCTCCACGATGCCCTCGCCCGTTGCCGCCAGGTCGCGGACGGTGCCGGTGAATTCCTGCCCGACCGCGGGCGCATGCCGGGCACGTCGTCGCTGCCGCGTATTCGGACCGCGAGGGTTGCCGCGGCGTTGCGGAGGTGCTTTCCTCGGCATGATCGTATAACCAGGGTGGCTGCGATGGACGGGATGCTACCGGAGAAAAGAGCACGGCGCGGACTTTTCCGCCGCTTTCCTGGCCTATGCGTCCGGCGTGCCGCGGGGAAGCGACTGGCCGGCGCGCTTGTGTTGTTTCTCGCGGGCTGCGCTTCCATCGACCGTGACTACCCGCGGGAGCCTTCCAGTGCGCTGCCGCCTGACCCGGGAACGCGCCTCGCGGCCGAGGTGTCACCTCTGCTGGAGGATCGTCCGGCGGTGCATGCCGGCTTTCATGTGCTCAATGACGGGATCGACGCCCTCGCCGCGCGTCTCCTCCTCGCCGCCCGGGCAGAGACCAGCATCGACCTGCAGTACTACCTGATCAAGAATGATCTCACCGGCCGTGCCCTGGTGGCGACATTGCTCGAGGCGGCGGACCGGGGCGTGCGCGTGCGCCTGCTTCTCGACGACGTATTCACCGGGGGCTATGACGAGGGACTGGCGGCCCTGCACGCGCACCCGGACATCGCCATCCGTATCTTCAACCCTTTTCGCCGCGGTGCCCTGGGGCGTGCGGTCAGCGGCCTGACGGACTTCCGGCGCATCAACCGGCGCATGCACAACAAGTCATTCACGGTTGACGGCCAGGTGACGGTAGTGGGCGGGCGCAATATTGCCGACGAGTATTTCGGGGCCCGCAGCGATGCGCGTTTCTCGGACCTCGATGTGCTCGCCGTCGGCCCGGTCGTTGCCGACGTGTCGGCGATGTTCGACCGCTACTGGAACCACGAGACCGCGTTGCCCGTGCCGGCCTTCGCGCGCATGCCGGAAGACACCGCGGCGGCCCTGGCGCAGCTGCGAAGAGTGGTCGCCGACTGGAAGACGGAAATCGCGGCGTCCCGCTACGCGGAGGCACTCAGGCGCAACGCGCTGCACCTGCTGGAGGAAAGTGCCGGCAGCCTGACCTGGGCGCCCTACACCCTGGTCTACGATTCGCCGGACAAGGGTGTCCCGTCCCGCGCCGGTGAAGCGCCCCTGATCACGGCGCCGCTGGCCGATGCCTTCCGCGCGGCGCGGCGGGAGGTGTTCATCGTCTCGCCTTACTTCGTACCCCGGCGCAGCGGGGTTGAGGCCCTGGCGGGCATGGTCGATCGCGGCGTCGCCGTGACCGTGGCCACCAACGCGCTGGCGGCGAACAACCAGTTCGCGGTGCACGCAGGCTATGCACCGTCGCGCAAGCCGCTCCTAGAAGCCGGTGTGGCGCTCTACGAGACGCGGCCGGACGCGGACGTCGCCGGCGCCGAGCTGGTCGCCGCCAGCGGCGCGAAGGCGACGCTGCACACGAAAGCCTTCATCATCGACCAGCGCGAGCTGTTCATCGGCTCCTTCAACTTCGACCCGCGCTCTGCAAACCTGAATACCGAATCCGGCGTGATCATCCGCTCACCCGCGCTGGCCGGGACAGTCCAAGACCTCGCTGTCGCGGCGCTGCCACAGCAGACCTACGCACTGTTCCTCGACGAGCGCGGGCGCCTGCGCTGGCGCGATCAGCGCGATGGCATTGAGCGAGTCTGGACCCACGAGCCGGGGACGAGCTGGTGGACCCGCACGGTGGCCGGTCTTATGCGGTTGCTGCCGATCCGCAGCCAGCTCTGAACGGCCGGACTACTGACGCCCGGGCGCTCACTCGCCTGCCAGCCTGGCCAGCGCCTCGGCCTTGACGCCGTCCACCGCGCCGGCGAGCTGGTCGAGGCCGCTGCCCGGTGGCGCGCTCGCCACCTCCTCAAAGGTGACCGTGCTGCCGCCGATCTCGCCGGGTGTGATGGTGATGGTCCAGACGACGTAGGCGCCCAGGCCCTGCAGCGGGCCGAAGGGGGCTTCCAGGCGCAGCAATTCGCCGTCACGAACCTGAAGCACCCGGCCGTGGGCGACCGAGCCGCCGTCCCAGTCCTCGCGCCACAGCCCGCCGGCGCGGGCGTCCAGCTGCAGGTTGTCCGCCACGCCGGAGAAGCTGTGCAAGGGGTTCCACCAGCGCGCCGGGTTCACCAGCCGGCCCCATAGGGCCGCGGGTGTCAGGTCCGTGTTCGCCTCGTGGGCGAGGCGGTAGTGCGTGTCCGACGCCTCCAGCACCTCGCCGTGGCCGGGGGTGCCGATGCACAGTGCGATGAGCGCCGCTGGAACTGCGGCACGGTGCGGCAGAAACGAAAGATAACGAGCCATGGAGCGTTCCCCGTTCACGCGTCGGGGATCAAGCGTTGCACAGGGAACTGCGCTTGTATACGGGCACGCTCTTTGTGGCCGGCCGCCAGTTCCGAGGGTGCGGGCTGGCAACGCCTCCCGGACTGTCGAGGTGTTTACTCGAGCCGGTAGGCCGAGTGGCAGGACACGCAGGCGCCCAGCACGGGCGAGAGTGCCTTCAGTGCCGCCTCGGCATCGCCCTCCCGGGCGACGTCGGCGAAGTGGCTGGCCGCCTCGTGCATGCCGATGCCGACGCTGCGCATCAGTTGCGGGAAGAAGCGCCCGGGGCCCATGCCCCGGGTCGCCGCCGCGTGCTTGCCCATGGAGGACAGGCCCAGGTCGCGCTCGGCGATCTCGGCAGCCCGTGTCAGCTCGCCCTTGCCCAGCAGGTCGACGAGCTGCTGCACCGTGGCCGTGTGCTGGATCATCTCCTCGCGGAGCAGGGCCCGCTGCAGCGCCGGCATGGCGACGGCCTGGCGGCCGTCTTCGGGCACGGCTTCCACGGTTGTCGCGGGGCTGTCCTGCGCCGCCTGAACGGCGGCGCCAAGAAGCAGTGCAGCGAGCAGGGGCCAGGGTCGCATGGGTGCCTCCCGTCAGACGGTGACCGCGTTGCCGCGGAAAATCCGCGCCAGGTAGCGGCTTTCCGCCGGGCTCGGTGCGGGCACGGCACACTGCAGCACCGCCTGCACCAGGCGCTCCATTTCCTCCTGCAGCTCCTGCTCGTTCGCGGGCTCCTCGGCCCGGGCGCGCCGGGTGAGCTGCACCTGGTTCACCGCCGGCGTTGTCGGCAGCCGCTCCGTCTCGACACCCAGGGTCACCGTAAAGGCGTGCAGGGCGTTCTTTACGAACAGCGCCAGGGCGAACTCCTCGCGGGAGGAGACGAAGGAGGTGTCCGGCGTGAGCAGCACGATCTGGCAGTTCGGCACCAGCGCTGCCCGGCGGGCGACGCGGAAGTGGTGCGTGAGCTGCTCCTCGACCAGCCGCGCGAAGTCCGTGTGCGAGAGTACCCGGTCCCAGGACTCGCCCTTCTCGGCGGCGAGCGCGTTGAACGGCAGCCGCGCGAAGGGCGCGCTCACCACCACGTCGAAACCGCCCTGGTTCTGCAGCAGGTCGTCGAGGGCCGCTTCCAGGTCGTCGCCGATCACGCGCACGTCGATGGGGATGTTCGCCTTCGGCTCCAGGCCGTGCTGGATCTCCTCCTGCGCTTCCTTCGAGCGGGTGAGCACGGAGAGCGACGCGATGCCCAGGTTGATGAAGCCCTCGCCGATGGCGGCGAGTTCCTCGCGCATGGCGTCGCCGATGAGCACGACGCGCTTGCCCGCAAGCTTCGCCAGGCGCTCCCGGTCCGGCGGCAGCAGCAGCTCGCCCTCGGTGACGGAGCGGTCGAACTTGAGGCCCCCGGAGGGGTGGAAGGTCTCGCCGCTGGCGATATCGTCGGCGAGGTGGAACACCGTGGACAGGCCGATCTGCTCGTCCGTGGGCATCTTGTGCAGGTGCAGCCGGTTGAGGATGCCCGTCTCGATACCCTTCGCCGCTTTCTTCACGGCGCTGTCGTCGAAGAACGGCGTCGGTGTGTCGACGAAGCTCTCCAGGAAGCGCTCGGCGATTTCCGGCGGGAACAGGCCGCCGGTGGTGAGCCGGTCCATGAGCTTGCCCGCGAGGTCCCGGTTGAGCAGGTAGGCGGTGGAGTTGCCGCCCTCGCGGCTCTCCTCCACCTGCACGAACAGCTTGGCCAGCGCCTTCGCCGTACGCGGCAGCTTGATATCACCCACCGCGTTCTTCGCCAGCACCAGCAGGTCCTCGGGGGTCATGCCTTCGCCGAGGGCGGCGAGCACCGCCGCGTGGATGCGGTTCAGGCGCTTGTTCTCGAGCACCAGGCGGCCGCGCCGCTCGAACAGCCCCGGCGCGCCGCCGAGGCCGCGCAGGCGGGCGCCGTCCACCGGCCCCGGGGCCAGGGCGTTGATCTGGATCTCCGGGCCGAGGTGACGCGACAGGATCTCCGCCAGCACCCGCTGGCCGGCCTTCGACACGGCGTAGTCGGCGCGGTTCGGGTAGGCCACGGCCACGTACTTCTCACCGCCAAAGTAGCTCGAGACGTTCATGACCACGCCGGATCCGCGCGCCTTCATCAGGGGAGCGTACTTGCGAATGAGAGAATAGTTCGAGATGAGGTTCGCATCCATGGTGCGGTTCCACGCCTCCAGGGTCATGTCAACCACCATCTCCTCGGCGCCGGAGATGCCGGCGTTGTTGATGAGGAAGTCGACATGGCCGAAGAGATCGATGGAATGCTGGAAGAGCGTCTCGAGCGACGCCTCGTCACCGACGTCGATATCCGCGAGGATGTGCACCCGCTCCTCCGGCTTCGGGTAGCCGATACCGCGCAGCTCCTCCACAATCTCGTCCCGCGCTTCGCGGAGCTTGGGTTCGCTCCGCGCCGACAGCAGCACCCGCGCGCCGGCGATGGCGAGGAAGCGGCCGAGCTGCAGGCCGATACCGAGGCTGCCGCCGGTAATGACCGCGGTCTTGCACTTGTGCAGGCCCGGGAGTACGCGCTGGATCGCCGCGGGCATGCTGCCCTTGCCGGTGGCGCGCTTGATGCTCTTCGGTACCCAGAGGTTGATCGGGTCCATGCGCCGCACGCGGTTGGTGAGGGTCGCCGCCCAGTCCGCCGAGAAGGTGAGGTTGTCCTCCTCCTGGTTGTCGTAGCGCACGAGCTGGTTCGGCAGCACCGACCAGCAGCGCTCGCCCTTTTTCTTCTGCTGCGAGTCCTCGTGGCGCCAGGTGCGCAGCAGCGCCTCGATGGCGGCGCGCTTGATCTCGTTCAGGTAGTTGCCGTGACCGTCGCTCGGGTTGGTGACGTAGGTCAGCGCCGGCGCTTCGGTGATGGTGCCCCAGCGGTCCAGGTTGTTGGCCAGGGCCTTGGCGAAGGCCACCGGGGAGACGATCTCGTCGCGGACGAAGTCTGCCACGTCCTCGTCGCCGGCGGTGCTCAGGGAGTAGCCGTGCACGCCGTTGCCCGAGCGCGGCAGGACCACCACCGCGTCGAGGCGGCCGAAGTGGTCGCGGATGTAGTCGAAGCAGCGGTCAGCGGATTCGCTGCGCAGCGGCTCCAGGTGCAGCAGGTGCAGCTGATCGAGCCCGCGGGAGGCCGTGAGCGAGCGGGCGTAGCCCAGCGCCTCCAGGGTACGGAAAGCGAGGACGACACGGGCGCCGCTGACCAGGTGCCGCTCGGCGAAGACCAGCGCTTCCTCGTACTCGCTGCCGCCGAGGATGAACACGACCTGCCCGGTCAGGTCCTCGAGGCGCTTGTCCGGCCAGGACACGAGCTTGGAGCGGCTCTGCGCCGGCACCTGCATGCCGTTGGTGACCTCGAAGGCATGACCGGACAGCGACGCCGACTCCCCCGTCGACAGGAAGGTGATTGTCGAGGCGACGTCAGCGGGCGTCGGGTAGCGGTATTCCAGCTCGCCGTCAGGCCCCGGTCGCCGCGCGATCATCAGGTCGCGGAACTCCTTCGAGGTGCTCCCCGGCTCGGCGCCCTGCAGCGCATCCATGTTGGCGAACACGTTGTCGATGCGCTCGGACTCGATAGGCCCGGGGAAGACCGTGTTCACGCGGATGCCGCGCTCGTCGCCGAGTTCCAGGGCGAGGCCGTGGGAGAGGGCGTTGAGGCCGCTTTTGGGCACCGTGTAGGGAATACGGCCGTAGTAGTGCGTGCGCGAGAAGATCGTGGAGACATTCACGATGGAGCCGCACTCGGTCATTTGGGGCACCACGGCGCGCGCCATGTTCCAGGGCGCGGCGAGCAGGTTCATCGCCGAGTCGAGCATGGTCTGGTCGTCGCCGCGGGCGCGCATCTCCGCCTCACTGAAGGGGATCTCCCGCAGCGTGCGCCGCGGGCCGGCGGCGCCGGCGTTGTTCACCAGCACGTCGATGCGGCCGAAGTGCTCGAGGGCGGTGGCGACGATGTCGCGGCAGACCTGCGGATCGGCGGTATCGCCGAGGGCCGGTGCCATCGCCGCGCGGTCGAAGCCCTCCGCGGCGAGCTCGTCCATGAAGGCATCGAGCTTCTCCGCGTTGCGGCCGGTCATCACCACCTTCGCCCCCTCGCGCAGCAGGCTGCGGGAAATCCAGCTGCCGATGCTGCCGGCGGCGCCGGTGAGGATGATGACCTTGTCCGCGAGGCGGGCCCCTGCGGCGCTGCCGGTGGAAGTGTTCTTGTCGTTCATCGCAGTGCTCCTGCCGATCCCGTATCGATGTGTTGCAGGGTCTCGCCCCGTTTCTCCGCCTCGCGGATGGCCCAGGCGCGGTACAGCTCGTCCCGGGTCTTCAGGCCCGCCCGCGGCAGGCCGTGGACGGCGACGTAGTTGGCGCCGGCGTGGCGGTTCTCCCACATGGCCTGGTGCGCCTCGTGGATCTCCTCGAGGGGCACCGGCACGGGGGCCATCACGTCACCCATGCCCGCGGCGATGCGCTCCTGCATCTCCGCGAACTCCCGCGCCGTGTTCAGGTGCGTGCCGCGGATTTCCGCGCTGGGCATGAGGATGCGCCGCTGGCGCATCCACACCTGCGGGGCGTAGAAGGACAGGCGCTGGCCGGCGAGATCCTCGGCGTAGACCACCTTGCCGACGTTCGGCTTGACCAGTGCCGTGGCGAGGCCGAGGCCGTCGCGGCCCGGGCGCTCGAAGACCACGTCCGGGAGGCCGCGCTTGTCCAGGGTGTTGCGCAGGAACGGCGCGACCGCCGAGCCGATGGGCTTGAGCGTGCGGTCGGAGAAGCGGCGCACCGCCTCCTTGAACTCCGCGGATTCGTTGAACGCGTCCGGCAGCACCGGGAAGGGTCCCGGTGGGTCGAACTCCTCGCCGAGTCGGCGGGCGATGGCGTCGATGCTGACAACGCCGGTGAGGCGGGTGCCGAAACCGAGGGAGGTCACGAACTCCCGCTGCGATACGGTATCGGCGAGCACGGCGACCTGGGCCCCCAGGCTGCAGCCCACCTCGATGGCCTCGATGGCCACCGGGTCGACGATGCCGTCTTCGGCGCCGGGGCCGTAAACCACCAGCAGCGTGTTGCCGGCGCGCAGGCCGGCGCGCTCGAACATGGCCGCCGGCGTCGAGGCGCCGGGCTTGCCCATGAACGAGAAGCGGTAACCGGAGGACGCGCCGTAGAAAGTGAGCACGCCGTTCTCGCCGAGCGCCTGGAAGGAGCGGGGAAAGGCGTTCTCGCCGGCGTGGGAGACCACGTAGTCGATGTCCCCGCCGGCGGCGCTGCGCACGAAGTCCACGAACGGCTGGCCGGCCTTTTCCCAGGCGTCCCAGCCCGCGGGGTCGTCCGGCACCGGGGTAAAGCAGCCGGCCCAGCGCTCGTCGCGCCGGTTTACCGGCTCGCCGCCGAAGGCGCGGACACGTTCACCGCGCTCGTCGGAGGAGACCATGCCGACCACGGACAGCCCGGTCTGCCGCGCCGTGCGCAGGCAGTCGAGGCCGGTGCCCGTGGCCGCGCCCGCGACGAACAGGCGGCGAACG
>CAJWWA010000054.1 GCA_913048495.1 uncultured Halieaceae bacterium | reverse complement strand
CCCGCCCCGAGGGCGCCGCGGCCGCGCCCGAGCACCCGAAGTAATGGGAGCGCCGCGACCACGCCGCCGCTTGTTCGAGCGCGCCTTCGCCACCGGCGCCTCCTCCGCCGCCACCAGCGCCGCGCGGGTCGCGGCATCCACACCGGGCGCCTCCCGGTGCGGCGGCAGCGCGCAGGGCATGAAGCGCAGCTCGTCGAGCTCGAGCCGCTCGACCAGCTCCACCGCCGAGCGCAGGTGCCCCAGGTGAACCGGGTTGAAGGTGCCGCCGAACACGGCGAGGGGGCCCGGTCGCGCGCGGGAGGCGGTCAAGAGCGCACGTGCCCCTCACCGAGCACGATCCACTTCTGCGAGGTAAGCCCCTCGAGACCGACCGGGCCGCGGGCGTGGAGCTTGTCCGTGGAGATGCCGATCTCGGCACCGAGGCCGTACTCGTAGCCGTCGGCGAAGCGCGTGGACGCGTTGACCATCACCGAGCTCGCATCGACCTCGCGCAGGAAGCGCATGGCCCGGCCGTGGTCCGCGGTCACGATGGCCTCGGTGTGGCCGGAGCCGTAGCGGGCGATATGCGCGAGCGCCGCCTCGAAGTCGTCGACCACGCGCACCGCGAGCACCGGCGCCAGGTACTCCTCGCTCCAGTCCGCTTCCGTAGCCGGGCGGATGCCGGGCAGCAGCGCGCAGCTGCGCTTGCAGCCGCGCAGTTCCACGCCGGCCTTCCGGTAGGCCTCGCCGAGGCCGGGCAGCACGGTGTCGGCGATGGCGGCGTCGACCAGCAGCGTCTCCATGGTGTTGCAGGTGCCATAGCGCTGGGTCTTGGCATTGACCGCGATCGCGTGGGCCATGACCGGGTCCGCGGCGGCATCGATGAAGACGTGGCAGACGCCGTGGAGGTGCTTGAGCACCGGCACCCGCGCCTCGGCGGTCACGCGCTCGATGAGCCCCTTGCCGCCCCGGGGGACTACCACGTCCACGTAGGCCTCCATGCGTACCAGCGCGGACACCGCCGCGCGGTCGGCCGTGTCGACCACCTGCACGGCACCCGCCGGCAGCGCCACGGCGCGCAGGCCCTCGGCGATGGCGCCGGCAATCGCCGTGTTCGACGCCAGCGCCTCGGAACCGCCGCGGAGAATGCTGGCGTTGCCCGCCTTCAGGCACAGCGCGGCCGCATCCACGGTCACGTTGGGCCGGGATTCGTAGATGATGCCGATAACCCCCAGGGGCACGCGCATCCGACCAACGCGGATACCGGAGGGGCGGCTGGCGAGGTCGCTGATGGCCCCCACCGGGTCCGGCAGGGCGGCCACCTCGCCGAGCCCGGCGAGCATGCCGTCGATGCGCGCGGGGGTCAGCTCCAGGCGGTCCAGCAGCGCCGGGTCGAGGCCGTGCTCGCGGCCGCGGGCGAGGTCCTCCGCGTTGGCCGCGGCGATTCGGTCGCGGGCGCCGTCGAGGGCCTCGGCGATGGCCTTGAGGGCGCCGTTGCGTTCCGCGGTCGTCGACGCCGCCAGGCGCCGGGACGCGATGCGCGCGGCCCGGCCGAGCTCCTGCATGTAGCTGTCGAGAGTCATGCCGCCAACCATCGTTCAACGGGGCGCCGCAGTATACCCGACGCGCCCGGCACTGGGCCGTCCATCGCAATCGATCGGCCACGAAAACATTTGACAATCATTCTCATTGGCACTAGCTTCTTACTCGTAGCCAAAGGAAAACCCCATGTTCGTCTGTCTCTGCAACGGCATCACCGAAAGCCAGATCCGCGCAGCGGCCTCTACCGGCATCTCGACGCTCGAAGAGCTGACGGACCGGCTCGGCGTCGCTAGCCAGTGTGGACAGTGCGGCGCCATGGCGCAGGCGGTGCTCGAGGAAAGCGGCGCCCTCGCCGTGCCGGAAGACCGCTTCTACGCTGCCGTACGCCCCGGCTGAGCCGCACCCGGCTGGTACCGGGCGCAACCTCCCCTTACACTGTACCCGTTAATCTGCGGCAGCACGCCGCTGGCCCCGCTGTTACAGGAGATGCAAGCATGAAGGGCGACCCCAAGGTCATCGAACACCTCAACCGGATTCTCGGCAACGAGCTGGTGGCCATCAACCAGTATTTCCTGCACGCCAAGATGTACAAGGACTGGGGCCTCACGGAGCTCGCCGAGCACGAGTACCACGAGTCCATCGACGAGATGAAGCACGCCGACGAACTGGTCGAGCGCATCCTGTTTCTCGAGGGGCTGCCCAACCTGCAGGACCTGGGCAAGCTGCTGATCGGTGAAAACGCGAAAGAGATGCTCGAGTGCGACCTCAAGCTCGAGCACATCGCCCACAAGGACCTGAAAGAGGCCGCCGCCTATTGCGACAGTGTCGGCGACTACGTCTCCCGCGACCTCGTGGTCAGCATCCTGGACGCCGAGGAAGAACACATCGACTGGCTGGAGACCCAGCTCGGCCTGATCGAACGACTCGGCCTGCAGAACTACCTGCAGACCGCGACGCGCACGGTCAAGCCGGAGGCCTGACCGCGGCGCCGGTCGCCCTCGCGGGGGGCCGGCTTCAGGAGACGGCCTCGTCCCCGGCCGCTTCCTTGATGAGGGTGGCGAGTTCGCCGCTCTCGTGCATCTCGCTCACGATATCGCAGCCGCCGATGAGCTCACCCTTCACCCAGAGCTGGGGGAAGGTGGGCCAGTTGGCGTATTGCGGAAGGTTGGCGCGGATATCCGGGTTGGAGAGCACGTCCACGTAGGCGAAGCGCTCGCCGCAGGCCATCAGTGCCTGCACGGTCCGGGCCGAGAAGCCACACTGCGGCTGGTTCGGTGAGCCCTTCATGTACAGCAGGATCGGGTTGTTTTCGATCTGCTCCCGGATTTGCTCCATGATATCCATCGTCGCTTCCTTAACGCTTAACGTTCCTGTTGCATTCCAGGCAGCGTGCTGCCCGGGTGAAGATCCGGCCCGGCCAGGGACCGGGCGGGTGCCGGCGGAGTGCGCCGCATATACCTGCGTATTTTAGTCGGTTATTCGGGAAAAGTCGCGGCCCCGCTGTCGGCCGACCGTCGGCCCGCGACAATTGCCAGCGCCGGGGGCAGCCGCTATGCTCGCCGGTTTTTCCGCGCCCGGGCAACGGCCCCGGAAAACACCCGCGGGGCAACCCCGCAGAGGATCGACTATGGCAACGCGGCACTTCCTGACCCTCCTCGACTTCACGCCGGCCGAGCTGGACGCCCTCCTCGACCGCGCCAGCGAGCTCAAGCGCGGCCACCGCGCCGGGGAGGACCAGCGCCGCTTTCCCGGTAAGGTCCTGGCCATGGTGTTCGCCAAGTCCTCCACCCGCACGCGTGTCTCCTTCGAGGCCGGCATGGCCCAGCTCGGCGGGCACGCCATGTTCCTGTCGCCCACGGATACGCAGCTCGGGCGCGGCGAACCGATCGAGGATTCCGCGCGGGTCATCTCGTCCATGGTCGACGTGGTGATGATCCGCACCTTTGGCCACGACATCGTCGAGCGCTTTGCCGCGCATTCCCGCGTCCCGGTGATCAACGCGCTGACCGACAGCTACCACCCCTGCCAGCTCCTCGCCGACATGCAGACCTACCGCGAGCACCGCGGCCCCATCGCCGGGCGCAGCGTCTGCTGGGTCGGCGACGGCAACAACATGTGCCAGTCCTACATCAACGCGGCGCGGCAGTTCGACTTCGAACTGCGCATCGCCTGCCCGCCCGGCTTCGAGCCGGATGCCGGCCTGCTCGCGAGCAACGCGGACCGGGTCACGCTGGTCAGCGACCCGGCGGCGGCGGCCGCGGGCGCTGACCTGCTGGTCACCGATGTCTGGGCCTCGATGGGCCAGGAGAGCGAGCAGCAGGCCCGTGCCGAGGCCTTCGCGCCCTACCAGCTGAACGAGGACCTGCTCGCCCGGGCTGCAGCGGACGCCCTGTACATGCACTGCCTGCCCGCGCACCGCGGCGAGGAGATCAGCGCGGGGCTCATGGACGCGCCCGACAGCGTGATCTGGGACGAGGCCGAGAACCGGCTCCACGCGCAGAAAGCGCTGCTGGAAGTGCTGCTCGAGAGCGCGCCCTAGGCAACTTGCACCAAAAACTTGCAGAACCTTCAAAAGCGCACTATCTTGTACACCAATTGAAACACTGCCCCCAGATATAGCGCCCGACCCAGCAAGGGCGCAGCGCCGAGCCCCGCGGGCCGGCGGGGCCCGGCGGAGGGAACGCCATGAATGACCGCGACGACCCGTACAGCGACCGCGAGAGTATCCTCATGGCGCTGGACCAGATCAGCCAGACCATCGACGTCATGACCAGCGTCGTCGGCCGCCTGCGCAGCCATGTTGAGGCAGGCGTCGAAGCACAGGGCAAGGCACGGTCGAGGGCAGAGCCGGAAACAGCGCCAGACCGCGACAAGGGCGGCACCCGGGGCAAGGACGCGCCGCCCACCGGGAGCTCGCCGGACCGCATCCTCCACTGACCACCCCGTGACCACCGCCGCCGGGCCGGACGCCGGCTACGCGGGTACCCGGCGCCGGGCCAGCCTCGCGCTGCTGGTCGTGGCCAACCTCGTTCCCCTGGCCGGTGTTCTTTTTCTCGACTGGGATATCGCCGCCCTCGTGGTCCTCTACTGGTCCGAGAACCTCGTCCTCGGCTTCTACACCCTGCTCAAGATGCTGGTCGTGAACCCGCTCGGGGCACTGCCCATGGGCCTGTTCTTCGCGATTCACTACGGCGGCTTCTGCGCGGTGCACGGGCTGTTCATCCTCATCCTGCTCATCGACGACCAGGCCCAGGTCTTCGGCGAGGACAGCTGGCCCCTGTTCCTGGTCTTCATCCAGCTGCTGCTGGACGTCATCCGGCAGGTCCTCGCGCACGCGCCGCCCTACTGGCTCTGGGCGTTCCTGGCGCTGCTGCTGAGCCACGGGGGCTCCTTCGTGCTCAACTTCCTGCTTGCCGGGGAGCGCGACCGGGCGACGCTCAATGCGTTGATGGGCGCCCCCTACGGCCGCATTGCCGTACTCCACATCGCGATCATCGCCGGCGGCTTCGCCGTGCTCGCCCTTGGCGAGCCCCTGGGCCTGCTGCTGGTCCTCGTCGCCCTCAAGCTCGGCCTGGACATCTCCCTTCACCTGCGCGAGCACCGCAAGGCCGCCCCCGCCGCCGACCGCTGACGCGGCAAATATTTACACTGCACACATTCACAGGGCCGGGAGCGGGCGCTACACTGTGGGGCCCCCGCCGGCTCCCGCGCCGGCATCCATTGCCTACAGCAACAGGACCTCACCATGATCTACCAGAGTGACGCGCTTTCCGTGGCTCGCCTCGATGGCGGCTTCGCCGAGTTGCGCTTCGATCTCGCCGGCGAGTCGGTCAACAAGTTCAACCAGGCCACCGTCGCCGACCTCACCGCGGCCCTCGACGCCCTCGAGGCCGAGCAGGGCCTGCGCGGGCTGCTGGTGACCTCGGGCAAGCCGGTGTTCATCGTCGGCGCCGACATCACCGAGTTCACGGAGCTGTTCGGCGCCGGCGCCGACGACATCGCCGGCTTCACCGGCGCCAACAATGCCAACTTCAACCGCCTCCAGGCCCTGCCCTTCCCGAGCGTGGTCGCCATCAACGGCTACGCCATGGGCGGCGGCCTCGAGGTCTGCCTGGCCTGCGATTTCCGCGTCATGGCCAGCGCCGCAAAGGTCGGCCTGCCGGAAACCAAGCTCGGCATCCTGCCGGGCTGGGGCGGCACGGTGCGCCTGCCGCGGATCATCGGCGTGGACGAGGCGGTGACCTGGATCACCACCGGTGCGGAGCAGCGCGCCGACAGCGCTCTCAAGGCCGGCGCCGTGGATGCGGTGGTGGAAGCGGACGCCCTGCGCGACGCCGCGCTGCAGATGCTCGGCGATGCGGCCGACGGCAAGCTGGACTACGCCGGCCGCCGGGCCGCGAAGGCGGGCCCCCTGCCCATGAACGACACCGAGGCGATGATGGCCTTCTTCACCATGAAGGCCATGGTCGGGCAACAGGCGGGCAAGAACTACCCGGCCCCGATGAAAGTGGTCGAGGTGATCGAGGAGGCCCGGGGCATGGGCCTCGAGGATGCCCTGGCGGTGGAAGCCCGCGGCTTCGCCGAGCTGGCCACCACGCCGCAGGCCGCTGCCCTCGTCGGCATCTTCCTCGGCGACCAGTACCTGGCCAAGCAGGCGAAGGGCTGGGAAAAGCAGGCCGACAAGCCGATCAAGCGCGCCGCCGTGCTCGGCGCCGGCATCATGGGGGGCGGCATCGCCTACCAGTCGGCCTACAAGGGCATCCCGATCAAGATGAAGGACATCGCCCAGGAAGGCCTGGACCTCGGCCTGTCGGAGGCCGGCAAGCTGTTGTCGAAGCGCGTGGCGCGCGGCCGCATGACGCCCGAGAAGATGGGCGAGGTGCTGAGCAGCATCGACCCCATGCTCAGCTATGACGGCTTCGACCAGGTCGACATCGTGGTCGAGGCCGTGGTCGAGAACCCGAAGGTCAAGCACGCGGTGCTCGCCGAGACGGAGAAGCAGATCACCGAGGACACGATCCTCGCCTCGAACACCTCGACCATCTCCATCACCTACCTGGCGGAGGCGCTGGCGCGGCCGCAGAACTTCTGCGGCATGCACTTCTTCAACCCCGTGCACGCCATGCCGCTGGTCGAGGTGATCCGCGGCGAGAAGACCTCCGACGCCGCCATTGCCCGCACCGTGGCCTACGCCAACCGCATGGGCAAGAAACCCGTGGTGGTGAAGGACTGCCCCGGCTTCCTGGTGAACCGGGTGCTGTTCCCCTATTTCGATGGCTTCTCCAAGCTCCTGCGCGACGGCGCCGACTTCCAGGCCGTCGACAAGGTCATGGAGAAGTGGGGCTGGCCCATGGGCCCCGCCTACCTCATGGACGTGGTCGGCATCGACACCGGCGTGCACGCCGCCGGCGTCATGGCCGAAGGCTTCCCGGACCGCATGAAGCTCGACTTCAAGACCGCGACGGAAGTGATGTTCGAGAACGACCGGCTGGGCCAGAAGAACGGAAAAGGCTTCTACGACTACGTGCCCGACAAGCGCGGCAAGCCGAAAAAGACCCCCTCCGACACCGCCTACGAACTCATCGCACCGGTCTGCGGCGAGCGCCGCGAGTTCGAGCGCGACGACATCATCGCCCGCATGATGCTGCCCATGGCCACGGAACTCGCCCGTTGCCTCGAGGAGAACATCGTCGGCAGCGCCGCCGAAGCGGACATGGCCCTGGTCTACGGCATCGGCTTCCCGCCCTTCCGCGGTGGCGTATTCCGCTGGCTGGACACCGTCGGCCTGCCCTGGCTGGCGGAGCAGTCGGAGAAGTTCGCCGACCTCGGCAAGGCCTACGAGCTGACCGAGGGCATGAAAGCCAAACTCGCCGCCGGCGAGACCTACTACTGAGCGCCGGCTCGAGCAAAGGAGAATGACTGTGAAAGCCAACCCGAGAGACGCCGTCATCGTCGACTTCGCCCGCAGCGCCATGGGCCGGTCCAAGAACGGCTGCTTCCGCAACGTCCGCGCGGACGACCTGTCCGTCGCCGTGATCCAGGGCCTGCTGGCCCGCAATGACAAGCTCGACCCGGCAGAGATCGACGACCTCATCTGGGGCTGCGTCCTGCAGCGGGGCGAGCAGGGCATGAACCTCGCGCGGAACATCGTGCTGCGCGCCCAGCTGCCCTTCACCGTGCCCGCGCAGACCGTGAACCGCCTCTGCGGCTCCTCCATGTCGGCCCTGCACACCGCCGCGGCCAGCATCATGGCCGGCATCGGTGATGTCTACCTGGTCGGCGGCGTGGAGCACCTGGGCCACCTGCCGATGATGGACGACGTGGACATCAACCCGCGCCTCGGCCTCAACGTGGCCAAGGCCGCGGGCATGATGGGCATGACCGCCGAGTATCTCGGCCTCATGCACGGCATCAAGCGCGAGGATCAGGACAAGCTGGGGCTGCGCTCCCACCAGCTCGCCCACAAGGCCACCGTCGAGGGCAAGTTCGACCGCGAGATCATCCCCGTGGAAGGCCACGACGAGCAGGGCGCCCTGGTCTCCGTGACCCGCGACGAGACCATCCGCCCGGAAACCACCCTGGAAGGCCTCGCGGAACTGCCGCCTGCCTTCAACCCGCAGGGCGGCACCGTCACGGCCGGCACCTCCTCGCAGATCTCCGACGGCGCTTCCGCCATGCTGGTGCTCTCCGCGGAGAAGGCGAAGGCCCTTGGCCTCGAGCCGATCGCCCGCATCCGCGCCATGACCGTGGCCGGCGTGGACCCGTCGATCATGGGCTACGGCCCGGTGCCCTCGACGAAGAAGGCCCTGAAGCAGCTGGGCCTGTCCATCGACGATATCGACATGGTCGAGCTCAACGAGGCCTTCGCGGCGCAGGCCCTGCCGGTACTCAAGGACCTCGGGCTGCTGGACAGCATGGAGGAGAAGGTCAACGTTCACGGCGGCGCCATCGCCCTGGGCCACCCCTTCGGCTGCTCCGGGACGCGGATCACCGGCTCCCTGCTGAACGTGATGCAGGACCGGGATCTGACCTGGGGCATCTCCACGATGTGCATCGGCCTCGGCCAGGGCATCACCACCGTCGTCGAGCGGGTCTGACCCGCCGCGACCCCGGCCGGCCGGCTTGCGCCGGCGGTCGGCACGTGTCGTGCCTCCTACAGCAGGCTCCCACCCTCTGTAGGAGCGGCGACCCACCGCGACTCCGGCCGCAAGGCCGGCCTGCGCCGGCGGTCGGCACGTGTCGTGCCTCCCACGAGCGCACCTGTTAACCAAAGAGGCCATCCCAGGTTGACAGATCCCGGCACTTGGCGCACCCTACGCGCGCCAAACAGCCAGGGAGCTTTCCATGCAGCGCAGCCTCAGCACCGCCCTCCTCCTCGCAACCACCGCGGCGGCGACGCCCGCTATCGCCGACGAGGCCGGCGCCCGCCCGGTACTGGAAGAGGTCCTGGTCACCGCCCGCAAGCGCAGCGAGCGCGCCATCGAGGCCCCGGTGGCGGTCACTGCCTTCTCAGCCGAAGACCTCGACACGCTCAAGGCGCGCGACCTCACGCGCCTGTCCGCCGGGCTGCCCGGCGTACTCCTGGACGACGCCGGCACCCGCCGCGGTACCGCGAACTTCTCCATCCGCGGCCTCGGCATCAACAGTTCCATCCCGTCCATCGATCCGGCCGTCGGCGTCTTCGTCAACGGCGTCTATCTCGCGGTCAACAACGACACGGTCTTCGATATCTTCGACCTCGAGCGCATCGAGGTCCTGCGCGGCCCGCAGGGGATCCTCTTCGGCCGCAACGTCACCGGCGGTGCGGTGCTCCTGGAAACCCGCAAGCCCGGCGAGCGCTTCGAGGCGGCGCTGCGCGGTGCCGTGGAAGGCGGCGGCGACGGCGGCCTGTCGCGCTACCTCATGGGCAGCCTGTCGGGCCCGCTGAGCGATAGCCTCAAGGGCCGGCTGGTGCTCTACGGCAACGACGACCAGGGCTGGTTCGAGAACCTCGCGGACGGCGAGGACTTCGGCGCGGTCGAGCAGGCCATGGCCCGGGGCACGCTGGTCTGGGAGCCGACGGCGGCCGACACGGTGACGCTGTTCTACGAGCGCACGGATATCGACGGCGAGGGGGCGGCCACGCAGTCGCACACCAACGGCTCGGGGATTCCCGGCACGCCGCGCAACTTCCCGCGGGACAGCCACGAGTTCGCCATCGACGAGCGCGGTTACCAGTCCGTGGAGAGCGACTTCCTGACCCTCCGCTGGGACCGCGCCGTGGGCTTCGGCGAGGGCACGCTGACCAACATCTTCGGCTGGCGCGATCAGTCATCCGTGGCCATGAGCGATATCGACGGCCAGCCGGAGTTCCTGTTCCACTCCCCGGGCTGGATCGACGCCGAGCAGTGGAGCAACGAGCTGCGCTACCGCGGGCAGTTCGGGTCGGCGCTGGATGTGACCGCAGGCCTCTACCTCTTTTCCGGTGACCTTGCCTACCACGACCGGCGCCTGTTCCTGGGTGAAAGCGGGGTCCCCGGCAGCGCACAGTTCACCCAGGACGGCGGCGGCGAGCAGGCGCTCGATACGCTGGCCGTGTTCGGCAGCGCCGACTACGCGCTCAATGAGCGCTGGACCCTGAGCGCCGGCCTGCGCCTGTCCCGGGAAGAGAAAGCGGTGCAGGTCGCCTCCTTCAACCTGAACCCCGTGCCCTGCAACATCGTGGTCAGCGGCGACTGCCCCTTCGACTTCCGCGACCGCGACCAGTGGGACACGCTCTCGCCGCGGCTGGGCGTGAGCTACCGCCCGGATGCGGACCGGCACGTCTACGCGAGCTGGACCCGCGGCTTCCGCTCCGGCGGCTACAACCTGCGCAATTCCAACGCGGCCCAGCCGCCGGGGCCCTACGACGAGGAGCAGGTGGATACGTTCGAGCTCGGCTACAAGCAGCGCGCCGGCGCCTGGGCCCTGAACGCCGCGCTCTATCACACGCAGGTCGAGGACATGCAGCGGGAAGTGAACCTGCCGAGCGGCACCGCCGGCATCCTGCAGCTGATCCGCAACACGGCGAGCGCCAAGCTCTCCGGCGCCGAGCTGGACCTCACCGTCGACGCCGGCGCGGGCTTCACCCTGGCTGCGACCGCCAGCTACCTGGATGCCCGCTACACCAGGGTCCGCTTCGACCTCGACGGCAACGGATCCGTCGATAGCGCGGACGAGGACCTGGACCTGCCGCGGGCGCCGGAGTGGACCGGCAGCTTCGAGGCGCGCTGGCAGGGCGCCGTCCCCGGCGGCCGCCTCGACGCACGCGCCGCCTGGAACTACCGCGACCGCGTCGCCTATACCGACAACAACCTCGGCTACATCCTGGCCCAGGACCTGGTGGATCTGGACCTCGCCTGGACCAGCGCCGGCGGCCGCTGGACCGTCGCCGCCTACGCCCGCAACCTGCTCAACGAGGTCAAGCACGGCGGCGACTCGCAGCTGCCGGCGGTGTTCATCGGCGAGCCGCTGGGCGGCACCTTCAGCCCGCTGGCCCGCGGGCGGATCGTGGGAATTTCCGTGGACTGGCGGCTGGGCAGCTGACCCGGCGCCCGCGGCAACCCGCTCAGGCGCCGCCGAGGAGCCGGTCGACGCGGTCGAGAGCGAGGAGCAGCTCGCGGATAGGCAGCTGCGCGCTGCGGAAATACTCCTCCGCCATGGGCCGGATGCCGCAGTCCCCGGGGAGCGCCGCCTCGGCGGCGACAAGGTCGTGCATGCGCGGCAGGAACACGAACTGCAGCCACTGGGGCAGCGTCAGGGTGTCAAAGCAGAAAGGCTGCGTGGACGCGAGCGCCTCCTCCGGCGGCAGCTCGGACTCCCACAGCTGGAGCTGCCTGAGTTCCGCCTCGATATCGATCAATACTTCCGCGACCTGGGTGTGCATGGTGCCCTCCTTGGCGGCCAAGGGTACCAGAGCCGGGCCTTTTGACGGCGGCGGGGAGTTGGCCTAAGCTGCGCATCCCCTGCGGGTGTAGTTCAATGGTAGAACCTCAGCTTCCCAAGCTGATGACGTGGGTTCGATTCCCATCACCCGCTCCACTGCATCATTCTGCGGACTTCCGCAGAAGTCCAAGAGAGTCTGCAAGTCGTTGCCACACAAGGACTTTTCCTCTCTTTGACGTTCTGCCGCGGTCCACTGCGATCCGCCTACAGCCGGGACTTTTAAGTCCACAAACAAGTCCATTTTTGCGGGCGCGGCTGATTCCGGATTGTTGATGGAGGGGCGAGGTCGACGTGACCAGCATCTGGTTCCTGACTCATGTTCAGGAGCAAGAGCATGGCACTCTCAGACCTGGCCGTTCGACAGGCCAAGGCAACCGGCAAGGCATACACCCTCCCTGACTTGGATGGCCTCTCCCTGGCCGTCACCGCTGCAGGGGGCAGGACTTGGCACTTCCGCTACTACTGGGCGGGCAAGCAGAAGCGGATGTCGCTCGGCACCTACCCGGAGGTGACGCTTCGCGAGGCCCGCAGCCTGCGCGACGAAGCGCGCGCCCTGCTGGCCAAAGGCACCAATCCTCGCGTACACCGCAAGCAGAAGCGCACTGCTGTCCGGCTCGCCGACGAAAACACCTTCGAGGCGGTGTATCGCAAGTGGCTCAAGCATCGCGGGCTCACCCTCAAGGAAGGCCGGCAGACGACCCTCTCGATACTTCCGCGCATCTTCGACAAGGATGTGCTGCCCACCTTGGGCAAACGGTCGATCTATGAGATCAAGCGTCCCGACCTCTTGGAGGTGATCGCCAAGATCGAGAAGCGCAGGGCGCTCTCCGTCGCCGAGAAAGTCAGGACGTGGTTCAACCAACTGTTCCGCTACGCGCTGGTGATCGTGCCGGGCCTGGAGCAGAACCCTGCCTCCGATCTCGATGTGGTGGCGCTGCCGCTGCCACCCGTCAACCACAACCCGTTCCTGCGCATGGCCGAGCTGCCGAAGCTGTTGCAGAGGCTGCGCAGCTATCGCGGCAGGCGGCAGACCCAGCTCGGGCTGCGGCTATTGCTGCTGACCGGCGTGCGAACCGGCGAGCTGCGACAGGCGACGCCGGATCAATTCGATCTGGACCGCGGGCTGTGGATCATCCCGCCCGACGTCGTGAAGCAACTCCAGTTGGATATGCGCAAGAAGCGGCAGCAGCCAAAGGACATCCCGCCCTACATCGTGCCGCTGTCGATTCAGGCCATGGAGATCGTCCGGCACCTGCTGGATGAGTTCAAGCCGGCCCAGCGCCACCTGTTCCGACACGACAGCGACTTGAAGAAGCGCATCAGCGAGAACACGCTCAATGGTGCGCTCAAACGCATGGGCTATCAGGAACGCCTGACCGGACACGGTATCCGCGGCACGATGTCCACTGCGCTCAACGAGATCGGCTACCCGAAGGTCTGGGTGGATGCACAGCTCTCGCATGTCGATCCCAACAAGGTCAGCGCGACCTACAACCATGCCGAGTACGTGGAGCAGCGTCGCCGCATGATGCAGGACTGGGCCGATCGGCTCGACCTCTTCGAGCAGAACCAGGTCGAGGCGGCCAGCATGCCGCTCACCGTGCATCTGGAAGGCGTTCCCGCGTTCCCGAATGAGCAAACCGCAAGCGCACCCTCCACGCCGGTTGCCGCTTCGCCAATCCTGCTCGTGACGAAGCCCGGCGACGCCATGCCGTTGGTTTCTGCCGCCGCACATCGGCTGCCGGCGGTTCCGCCCCCTCGATCGGCCGCGCCGCTGGTGCCTTCGGACATTCAGCGCGAGAGGATGGAGCTGTTCGATGTCTTCGAGGCGCCGCACAACCTTCCCGTCGCTGCGTTTGCGAAGATGGCGGGCAAGTCCCGCAGGTGGATCAGCTACGAGATCAAGGCGGGCAACTTGCTGGCGTTGAACGTGGGCAACCGCGGCCAGCGGGTGCCGGACTGGCACCTCGACCCACTCAAGCACGAGCTGATCCAGTCCGTCCTCAAGCTGACCAGGGGTGCCGACCCTTGGCAGATCTACCATGCACTGCTGCAGCCGCGCTCGATGCTGCGGGGGCGTTCGGCACTGGAGGGCGTGACGGCCAGCAATCTCGACAAGCTCGTCATGGCAGTGAGCACAGCCGTGAAGGAAAGCGAATGGACCCCGCCGCGAGTCGGGGTCGCCTAGCAGCAGGAATGCGGGATCGTGGCGAAACCGCGATTCCCGCGCGTCTGTCAGGACACCAGGCGCGCGCGGCGGGCGAATCTTGCCTGGGTGTCCGACAAGGAAGCATCGCGGCGGAGCAGGTAAGCCATCACGATCGTTGGTGCGCCGGCCAGCGGCCGCACGGCGATGCCTCGGCGTAGGTAGCTCGCCAGTCTCGCGGCAGGCGCAATGGCGATCCCGTACCCGGCGGCAACCAGCGTCATCGCCACATCGAATGTCTCCACCGTTTGCTCTCGCTCTTGCAGCGCGTTTTCGAACACACGCTGCACGGTCATGCGCCATGGTTCATCGGCCGTGGACTGCGAGCAGATCAAGGGCTGCTTGAGCACTTCCTGGCACGGCACTTCACGGTAGGCCAGCAAGTGGGAGCGCTTGGCCACGGCGACCGCCAGCGTGTCATGCCACAGCGGTTCGCATACCCAGCCAGGCCACTGCCGGGCAACCGCAGACAAGGCGAAGTCGAAGCCGTCGTCCGGCATCTCCGCGCCTCGACCGGGATCTGTCCAGCCGGCCAGGACGGCATGGGTCTCCGGCTCTTCGGCACGCTGCATGGCGAGCACGTCGGCGAGCTGGGGAGGCACCCATTCGCCGAGGACGGCCATGCGAATTTCGGCGGTGATGTCACTCGATTCCACGTCCAGCTCCCCCCAGGCGGTGAACTCGTGGCAACTGATCTCGAAGCCGTTGAATGAGTTAAGTTTAACGTGGTTTAAATCGTGACCGTGTTCGACGCTCTTGGCAATGCCAAAGCGTTCGATCCAAAGGGGCCGCCCCACCGGCACCACTACCTACGAAGCGGAACCAGCCATCGCGTTTGGGGCTGCCGTGCGGGAAGAAAGAACCAACCAGGGTATCGCTCAGGAAACGCTGGCTCACATGGCCGGCATCGAGCGGTCTCACATGGGCAAGATCGAGCGCGGCGAGCATGTCCCCACGCTCCCCCTCATCCTCAAGATCGCCCGTGCGCTGAAATGCAGTTCCGCCCACTTGATGACTCTGACCGAAGCCAAGCTGGCAGAGTCGGCCCCATCCGCGGATTGAAGCCGGCCTGCGCAGCGGCCGCACGGCTACCCCTGATCGTCGTTGTCCTTGCCCCCAAGGGCTGAATCTTCGCGCTTTGCGGCCTCGTTGAGGAGCCGCAGGTATGGGTTGTCTGGCGGCGTCTCCCGGAACAGCGCCTCCGGGCTGGCGAGCAGATAGCCGTGCAGCCGGCGCGACTTGCGCGGCCCCGTGACTTCGCAGGTCCAGATGTTCAGCCCGCTCGGCTGCTTGCGGTGCTGTCCCAGCTTCTCGAAGCGCTTCTGTACCCACTGCCACCCCTCCAGCTTCTCCTGCTTGGCCAGCGCGGCGACTTGAAGGTACTCCTGCGCGTAGCGCTGGAACACGCCGGGGCTGACGAGATAGGTCGTACCGGCGACGGTATGCACCAGGGCCTTGGCGTCGTTGATGATGAGCTTGCGCGTCTGGATGCTCTGACGCAGCCAGGCCATGAAGTGCGCCCCGGAGGGCTCCGCGCGATCCTGGGAAGGCGCGAGGCTCATCTGCGGCGGGGGCACGGTCGAAGGGGCCGGCTCGGCCTCGGCGATCTCCGGCGCTGTGGATGGAGTAGTGTCGCCCAGCAGGTCGAGCAGCGCGGCCACGCCGATGTCCGTGGCTGCGGATGCGATCGGCGCCGTGCTCGCGGGTGCAGCTTCGGTGCCTTCCACGCGCGGCCCATCGGCCACCGCCGGCGCCAGCGGCGGCGGCGTACGATGAGCGCCCCTGTTAATTGGAGCGTCGGAATGCTGCTGGATATCGGATTGAACGTACTGCTCGGATTGGCGTTAGGCACGCTGGGCGGCTTGTTCGGTATCGGCGGCGGGCTGATTGCGATTCCCGTGCTGGGCGTGCTGTTCGGCCTGGACCAGCAGCTGGCGCAAGGCACCGCGTTGGTGATGGTCGTGCCCAACGTGCTGCTTGCCATCTGGCGCTATCACCAGCGCAATCGCATCGACTGGCGGCATGCCCTCGCGCTGGGCAGTGCCAGTTTCGTGTTCGCCATCGCCGGTGCGGCCGTTGCCGTGTCGCTGGATGCCGGGCGCATGCGCATGGCGTTCGTCGGCTTCCTGCTGGCCCTGGCTGCCTACACCTTGCTACGGGTGTTTCTGCGCCCG